>JAJZZW010000007.1 GCA_021797385.1 Thermoplasmata archaeon
AAAGAGATAGATGCTCTCTCAGATTTAAATCCTAAAAGAATACTGGGAATAGATGTGGGTGTAAGGAACATCATAACCATTGGAAACAACATATCCATAAAGGGTATTGCTGTCAGGGGTGGTGTTCTTAAATCCATAAACCAGTATTTCAATAAGGAGTTATCAAGATTAAAATCTGTAAATGATAAACAGGGAAATAAAGAGAATACAAAAATAATAGATAAGCTCTACATGGTAAGAAACAGGAAGATAAGGGACATTATGCATAAAATATCAAATGCAGTTATAGCATATGCAATAACCAATGAAATAGATACCATTGCAATAGGCCATAACAATGGATGGAAGCAGTCTGTAGATATAGGAAAAAAGAACAACCAGAACTTTGTCCAGATTCCATTTAACATGCTTATAAATCAAATATACTATAAGGGTCAGGAACATAATATAAACGTAATAATACAGGAGGAATCATATACATCTAAATGCTCATTTCTGAATAATGAAACCATAGAAGAACATGAAACATATCTTGGAAAGAGGATAAAGAGGGGAATATTTAAATCTTCAAATGGCACATTGATACATGCAGACTTGAACGCATCATACAATATAATAAAAAAAGCAATCCCTGAAGCATTTGATGGGATAGAGGGTATTGGGTTGTATCCGGGAAGTTTAAGCATCAAGGAGATGATAACTTCCAAAGGTGGATGTTAACATGGTTAACAGAAACCGAAACCTTCACCTATCTCGGATAACACTTTGAACATTCTTTCTATTACATCTTTTCCATAAGGCTTTACGTTTGGCCCCTCTGAATAATGAATAACTTCAGGTGAACCGTACCATGCGAGGAATGAATTCATATCATCCTTTAAATTAACAGGTCTCAGTCTGATTTCGCCATCGGAAAGAATTGCCATAAAAATTGCACATTATGGAAATTGGTATTGAGTATTATGAAGTTTTTATTTTAACATTTATGGATTCGGGACGTTTCATCCTTATTTTGCTGTCCCGGAATAACTTCAATGCCTAAAAATTTTGAGTGTACTGTGCTTCTCTTTATATTTATTTTAATACTGTTATTATATTCAATAATGCTTAAATAATATGTATCAATTCACATATTATGATTACAGCAGTCAATAGAGATATAATGCCTGAAAATTGGTATAACGTTGTTCCAGATCTACCTGAGCCCCTTGCCCCGCCAAGGGATTCTAAGCAGGAAATCTCATCCATAAATTTATTAAATAAAATACTTCCGAGGGAGGTTTTGAAGCAAGAATTCACATTCAGAAGATATGAAAAAATACCTGATGAGGTCATGGAACAGTATGAGCAGATAGGGCGGCCAACCCCGCTTATAAGGGCAAAAAACCTTGAAAAATATTTGGATTACAGGGGAAAGATATTTTACAAATACGAAGGGGCAACAGCCACCGGTTCCCATAAAATTAATACTGCAATACCACAGGCATATTACGCTATGAAGGAGGGAGTAAAGGGGGTAACAACTGAAACTGGAGCAGGTCAGTGGGGTTCGGCTACTGCACTGGCTGCATCGCTATATGGATTACCGGCTCAGATATTCATGGTAAGAATAAGTTTTGAGCAGAAACCATTGCGAAAGACAGTGATGAACCTTTACAATGGAAATGTTGTGGCAAGCCCATCAACACTGACGGAATACGGAAGAAAAATTTTAAAAGAACATCCGGACACACCGGGTACACTGGGAATAGGTATAAGCGAGGCAGTTGAATATGCGCTTGACCATGATTACAGATATATGGTAGCCAGTGTTATGAACGTTGCTCTCACACACCAGAGCGTTATAGGGCAGGAAACAAAGAAGCAGCTGGAATTAATTGGTGAGCATGCAGATGTTCTAATTGGCTGCGTCGGAGGTGGAAGCAATTTCGGTGGCTTTACTTTCCCATTTATTCCTGATGGTGATGAAACAGAAATTATAGCCACAACAGCCGATGAGGTCCCTAAATTCTCAAAGGGTGATTATAAGTATGATCTGGTGGATTCTGCCGGGGTTCTGCCACAGATGCGTATGTACTCTCTGGGAGCTGATTTTGTCCCTCCTACAATATACGCAGGCGGTTTAAGATACCATGGTGCGTCACCATCACTTTCACTACTGATAAATAGGGGAAGAATAAAAAGCGATGAGGTTACAGAGAGCCAGGTCAAGGAAGCACTGAGGATATTCGCCAATACACAGGGAGTTATAGCCGCTCCAGAGTCTGGACATGCAATAGCGACAGCCATAAATTATGCGAAATCCCATAAAAATGAGGGGAAGACAATAGTTGTAAATGTCAGCGGACATGGTATGCTTGATCTGTCAATTTTTGGTGAAAGACAATGAAAAATCTTATTCCATATTTTACACTAGGATATCCAGATAATACAAAACTTTGTAGATTCCTGGATATACTACCTGTAGAAAAAATCAATTATATAGAATTTGGTTTTCCTTCCAGTGACCCCAGATATGATGGGCCTGTAATAAGAAAGACCCACAGTGTCGGAAACCATAATTTTTCAGAAAGTGTTTACAGTAAGTATTTTGATTATTTTTATAGGAATCGAATAAAGATGTATTCATTATCCTATTATTCAGATATAAAGGACAGATTTGATGAGTTTATCAACTATCTTCAGGTCAATAATTTTTCAGGGATAATAATACCGGACCTAATAATAGATTATTTCAATAGCTCAAAAAGTGTCATCAATGAATTAAATAAGAGGGGATTTGAATATATACCTTTCTTCTCCCCCGCAACTCCAGACTTCGTAATAAGGGATATAGCAGCTATTACTGATTCATGGGTTTACTATGGGTTGCAACCATCAACGGGCATAGAAATACCATATGAATTGGATTATACCACAGAGAGAATCAATGAGCTTCTTCCTAGAAGGGAAATAACCTATGGATTCGGAATTAAAACAGATGAGGATATAAAAAATCTAATGAAAAACGGTGGTTCAGGGGTTGCAATAGGAACATATCTTGTTAAAATGATTGATGCAGGTGATGAGGAGGGATTCATTGAGTATATAGATAAGATGAGAGGTGTTCTGAATGAATGAAAACCAATACTCTGAAGCAAATGATGCTGTAATAAGGGCAAGAGATGCAATGAAAAAACTGGTGGACACATCCGATAGTGAGAAGATAGAATTTCTCACAGAGATACATAACAGAGGAGAAACACCGGAAGAAATAACAGGTTTTGCAATGGCACTCAGGGAAATGTCCGATATTCACATCCGGTATCCAGGACTTACCGATGTTGTAGGGACCGGCGGTGACGGTAAAAATACAGTAAATGTAAGCACGGCAGTCAGTATATTACTTGCATCCATGGGAATAAAAACAGCGAAACATGGAAATTTTGGAATTACAGGGCATCATGGAAGCGCAGACTTTATGAAATATATAAATTACAATTTTCAAATGAATGAGGACAAAATCATCGACAACCTGAATAAAAAAAATTATGTGTATATACTGGCACCACAGTATAACAGAAGTTTTGCGAAATTTTCAAATGCTAGAAAACAAATGAACTTTAGAACTGTATTCAATATTCTTGGGCCGCTCACAAATCCCCTCAATCCGGATAAAGTGGTGCTGGGCACATACAGCGAAGAGCTTGCGGGGCTATATGCAAGGGTAGTCCTTCAGGATAATAAAAAGGGCTTTGTGATCCATTCTTCTGACGGCATGGATGAGCTTTCTCCGTGCAGTGAAAACCACCTTTACTTTATAAATAATAAGATTGAAAAAATGAATGTCGACCCTGTGAAGTTGATAGGACACAGAACAGAAGTTGAAAGGATATCCACTGTAAACCCGGAAAGGAGTTTCGAAATGCTTCTTTCAGGTCTTTCGGGGAAAAACAGGGAAGTTAAAGAATTCATAGCGCTCAATGCTTTTCCTGCAGTAATAACCAATGGTCTGGCAGAAACAATGGAAGAAGCATATGACCTTGCAATAAAATATATAGACTCCAGCGTGGCAGTTAAAAAATTAAAGGAGGTGTGCGAATGAAAGTTAAAATATGCGGAATAACCAACGAAGAAGATGCTGATTATTCCATTAAAATGGGTGCCGATATTATAGGTGTTATACTGGACTTCAATGTTAAAAGACATGGCACATCAGAATTAATTGAAAAAATAAAGGATAAACATCCTGATGCCATGGTCACTGCAGTTTATACATCAATGCCTATCACTGCAGGTAAGGAGGATTATATCCAGCTCCATTTCAGGCATACAGAAGAGGATATTTCATATATAAAGAATGTACTGGGAAAGAATGTTATTTCTGTAATTGATTTTTCTGAAGGAGATTTGAAAGAAAGGATAAAGTCCTACACTGATGCCGGTGCTGATTATGTTCTTATTGAAGACAGGAACGGGATTTCCAGCAAAATATCACAGCTCAGGAAATTACCCCTGAACAGAATTGGAATTGCCGGTAGGATTGATTCCATGAACCTGGAACAGCTAGTGCCACTGGGACCTGCTTTGATCGACGTTAGCAGCTCTCTTGAGGAAAGAGTTGGAAAAAAGTCATTTGAAAAAGTTAGTGAATTTTTTAATAAACTTGGTGAGTGCAGTGTTATTAGATAAAATAAGTAAATTAAACGGTAAAAATTTCGCATACTTCTGTAAATTTGAAAGTGAAAGGGAATCCGGTATGGAACGGCTTTTCGTATCTGGAAGTGATCCTGTTAATATATATAGAGATGCAAAAAATTACATGAATAAAGAGTTCATGGAGGTTTTGTCCTTCAATAATATTATACCGCTCTTTATAAGCTATGACTTTGTTGATGATATTTATCCAGATATAAAATTAAAAAGATCAGAATGGCCCCAGGTTTCATATATAATTCCGGATGTGGAATATGCGCAAAAGTACAAAAGGGGATCAGAATCTATCAGTGCGACATCTGGAAGTGTATCTGATTCTGCACTTGAAAAAAAGATAGAAAATGCTATTGAAAGAATTATAAATGGTGACCTGCTTCAAATAGTGCTTTCAAAGAGATTTGACTTGGATAATTATGATAGAATTTACATACTGAAGAAATTTATGGCCGCCGATAGGTCTTTATACGTATACTATTATAAATTCGGGGACATGGAGATTATCGGAAGTTCACCAGAGAATCTTGTTTCCTTAAATAATAACAGGGTAGAGATATTTCCGGTAGCCGGCACACGGAGAAGAGGGAGTACGGATTACGAGGATAAAAAACTGGAAAATGAGCTCAAAAATGATGAAAAAGAGCTTCTTGAACACCGTATGCTTGTTGATCTGGCCAGAAATGATCTAGGGCGGATATGCATGCCTGGTTCTGTAAAGGTTGAGAGGTCCATGGATGTGGAAAAATTTAACAGTGTACAGCATCTGGTGAGCAGGGTTTCAGGCATTCCTGAAAAACATGGATTCGGTGACATACTTGCATCGGTATTTCCGGCAGGTACTGTAAGCGGGGCACCCAAGAAGAAGGCTATGACATTGATAAATCAATACGAGGAAAATGCCAGGGGTCCGTATGCCGGTGCACTGGGAATTGCTGAAAGAAATAAACTTGATCTCGCACTGCTCATCCGGAGCCTTTACAGGAATTCTTCGGAAAATTATACACAGGCTGGGGCTGGAATAGTGAAAGATTCAATTCCGGCAAATGAGGTGAGTGAGATGTATTCTAAGATTATGACCGTTACAGGTGGTTTATATGAAAAAGATATTAATTATTGACAATTATGATTCCTTTACATATAATATATATCAGTATATTTCCACCCCGGATGTGACAATAGATATAAAACCAAACGATAAACTTTCTGATGCAGGAGATTACGATGGGTATATAATTTCACCAGGTCCGGGAAACCCTGCCATGATAGGGGATAGGGGAAATCTCTATGAATTTATAGATAATAATAGAAAATCAAAGTTCCTGGGTATATGCTTCGGTAATCAGATTCTTGGGTACTATCTGGGGTGCGACATTGTTCGATCCAGGAGAATTATGCATGGACAGCCCGATACAATTGTGCATATGGATTCATCACTGTATAAAGGTATTCCTGAAAAATTCACTGCTATCAGATACCATTCACTTGTTATTTCTGGCGGAAATGGTATAATTGTTGATGCTGTTTCTCAAACAGACGGAGAAATAATGGGTTTCCATTCAAATGATGGACATTTCTTCGGTGTTCAGTATCACCCGGAAAGCTACTATTCTTCCTATGGAAAGGATATTTTCAAAAATTTCGTGGATGTCCTATGATAGTGGACGATATTTATTCCGGGAATAATCAGAGAAATCTCCTAAATTTCAATATTCGTGAAAGAGATGTTATCAGCCTCAAACAATCTCTCAAGGAAACAAAAACGAAGCCAGGAATTATCGGGGAATTTAAAAGAAAATCACCATCCGGATTCAGAAATAAATCTAATACTGATATACTTAAATACTTTAATGATATAAAGGAAATCATCGCAGGAATCAGTATTCTAACGGAGCCCCAACACTTTGGTGGTAATATGCTAGATGCCAGAGCCGTGCAATGCTATAACAAACCAATACTAATTAAGGATTTCATATCAAGCCGTAAAATGATCCAATCATCATTTATGGCAGGAGGAGATGCATTTCTTCTCATTTGTGATTTCCTTAATTATGAGGTCATAAAGGATCTGGTGCAGTATGGAAATACGCTGGGCATGGAGGCACTTGTTGAAGTACATAATCCGGATAGTATTGATAACATATTTCCCGGGGAGAATGTGCTGATAGGATATAATAGGAGAAATCTGAAAACACTGAAAATGGAAGATCAGGCAGGAGATATATATGACAGGCTTAAATCATTTGGTCTTCCCCTCATACTGGAAAGCGGTATAACATCTAAGAACATAGGGGCATTAAATACAGAAAAATATGATGGACTCCTCATAGGGGCATCAATACTTTCCGGCGATAAAATCAGGTGATCATATGGTAAATGTAAAAATAAATGACGAATTAACCCTAACAGATGATAAGTTTCTCATGATAGCCGGACCATGCTCGGTGGAAGATGAGGAGCAGATTGTCGGTGTTGCAAGAGATCTTAAAAGAATAGGCGTTAACGTACTCAGGGGCGGTGCATTCAAGCCCAGAACAAGCCCGGATTCATTTCAGGGTCTGGGCGAGGAGGGCCTTAAACTGCTGTCCAGGGCCAGAGAAGCAACTGGAATGGCAGTAATAACAGAGGTTATGGATATTGAGGAACTCCCACTTGTAGAGGAATACGCAGATATAATTCAGATAGGATCAAGGAATTCCCAGAATTTTTCACTTCTAAAACAGGTGAGCAAACAGAAAAAACCTGTTTTGCTCAAGAGAGGATTCGGAAATACCATTGATGAACTCATAGCATCCTCTAAGTATCTTTCAATGAATGGCAATAAAAATATAATGTTTTCAGAAAGAGGCATACGAACATTTGAGCAATCCACAAGATTTACTCTGGATATTTCCGCAATTCCCGTGCTGCATGAAAAAACCGAATACCCGGTAATTATAGATCCAAGTCATCCTGCCGGGGTAAATAGATATGTTGAGCCACTAGCACTGGGTGGCACAGCTGCGGGAGCTGATGGATTAATGATAGAGGTACATCCTGATCCTTCAAAGGCACTGAGCGATGCGGCACAACAGCTTACGGTTCCACAATTCAGGGCACTTTATGATAAAGTGAAAAATATTAACGCAGTGCTGGACAAAACCATGATATAATTATATTTTCTACCCTTTCATGACCGCCACAGGCATCAGAGAAACCACGGGAGATGCAATTCCCGCCCCCTGAATTACCGCAATTACATCGTCAATGTTTTTATAACTCCCGGGAGATTCTTCAACTACCGCCTTCCCCGTTGTTGCACGTAAATATATTCCCCTAGATCTCATATCGTCCTTGACACCATCCACGGTAAATCGTTCGGTGGCTACCTTTCGACTCAGTATGCGCCCTGCACCATGACAGGAACTGGAAAATGTTGTTTCTTCATTTCCCTTCAATCCTACCAGTACATATGATGGACCCCCCATATGGCCAGGTATAATTACAGGGTGACCCGTTTCCTGGAAATAGCCTGTAGTGCTGCCTGCCGGCTGTGCCCGGGTGGCTCCCTTTCTATGTACTAGCAATTTTCTTTTTATACCATCAATGCTATATGTTTCAACCTTTGCCATATTATGAGCAAGACTGTAAACAGTGTTTATACCAATACTTTCAAAATCCATGCCTATTATTTTTTCAAATGCCTCTCGTATTTTATATGTTATTATCTGACGGTTGACAAATCCAAAGTTAGCAGCAGCATTCATTGCATTTATATAATCTTCTCCGGGTTTACTGCTTATATGCGCAGATATGAGCTGCCTATCTTCAGGTATTTTCACACTACCATCATATTCATTTAGCCTGGTTAAATAATCGGTTGCGACCTGATGACCCAGCCCCCTAGACCCAGTATGAATCATTATTGCCAATTTATTTTCTCTTCCTGATCCGAATTTTTCGGCAGTTTTCCGATCAAATATCCTGTCGATCCGATCTATTTCCAGAAAATGATTTCCCGCTCCCAGGGTTCCAAGTTCATTTTTCCCTCTTTTCATGGCTTTTTCACTCACAGCAGAAATATTGGAAATCATATGACCTCCCTCCTCAGTATGTATTATATCTTCATCAGTTGCATATCCATGCCTGAATGCCCATTCAAGACCAGATGAAAGGATTTCATTTTCGTCTTCGCAGTTAATCCTAAAACTTGATTTATTGTCTATACCCGCAGGTACTGTTTTATAGAGCTCGTCCAGTATTCTATTGACGCTCCACCTGTATTCATCATAATCCAGATCCGTTGCAATCAGTGACACACCGCAATTTATATCATACCCCACACCACCCGGTGATACTACCCCATCATCATAGTCAAAAGCCGCAACTCCGCCTATTGGAAAACCGTATCCCAGATGTATGTCAGGCATTGCCATGGAGGCTTTTACAATACCCGGGAGAGTTGCAACATTCATGACCTGTTTCAATGGACCGTCATCGCTGAATTGACTCAAAATTTTTTCATTGATATAGAGTATGCCGGGAACTTTCATATTGCCTGCTAAAGGTATTTCATATTGAAAATCATTCAGTTTGTTGAGATGAAACATAAATAGCTAATTACAACGTTAAACATAATGGTTTCAGTTTTAACCTTAAAAGATGGAAGTATCTTTCCTGAAGGTGGGAAATCACTATTATAATATATCTGAAAGGTTGGAAAATAAAAAAATTAATAAAATAATAAAGTAATCAGGTCTAAATGGTAAAGATTTTTGATATAAATGATTTTGATGAAAGAAAGCAGTTTGAAATAAAACTTCAGATTGCCTTACTTAATAATACATTAAAAATCAGAGAGAATTCAAAAAATCCAGAAAAATACGATGAATATATAGGGGAGAGAAAAGCAAATATACGTTCTCTCCTGAATACTACAGCAAAATTTACAATAAAAGATCATGACAAACTTATTTACAATCCAGAGAGTGGAATCTGATTTAATTTTTACTCTATATGGTTTATTCAATAATGCTTATTTGAGGCAGAATTAGTTTTACGGCTGAAGTTTTTATTTGTAGTTTTTAGGGGTGTCACAAAATAATAAATAATGGCTTGCTATCTATTACCATGAATGATTACTCAATTTTTAAGGAAGTCAGGGAAAATATAGAAACCCTCGAAAGGCATCTTACTATCATAAAGACGCTGTTAATGGAGCAGCCCCTTGGAATAATTAAAATGTCACAGCAGACAGGTATACCTGAACACAAAATAAGATATTCTTTGCGGATACTGGAACACGGAGGTATTATAGAGGCTTCCCGTGAGGGTGCTATTTTAACTTCAGATTTCATTGCGAATAAGGACAGGATTCTATCTGATGCCAGGGAAAATTCACAGAAAATGGAAAATATATATAAGGAACTTAAAAATATTCTGGAGTCGCCATGATGTTCAAAAAAAATGAACAGACGGGAAAATATTTGATAAGGCGTGGTGTTCCTGGAGATGCCAGAGGCATCATAGAATGCATGCAGAGCGTAATGGATGAAAAGATATATCTTGTAAGTGAATACTATCTTTTAACTGAAAGAGGAGAGCAGGAAAGACTCAAAAATAAAGATGACCTCACCCTTGTATCAGAGGTTAGCGGAAGGATTGTGGGGGTTACAACTATTCAGCGTGGAATGTATAAAAAAAATCGGCATACAGCCTCGCTGGGAATTGCGATAATAAAGGCTTTCAGACATATGAATATAGGCACAAAAATGATAGAGGAAGCAATTTCATGGTCGAAAACTCAGGGAATAGAGAAAATTAATTTAGAGGTTTTTTCAAGCAATGTAAACGCCATAAAAACATATAGAAATCTTGGATTTGAATATGAAGGTGTTAGAAAAAGGCAGTTTATGATAGGTAATCAGTACACAGATGATGTTTTGATGACATATTTTACCTCAAATTGGAGGGATGCAGATAAGTAATGATAATCATATGTGTCTGACATAAACATTTAAATTTATCTGTTGAATCGGTATATTATAATGCAGTGCACAAAGATAAAAGAAATTTTGATGAAATACCTAATCATATTTCTAGGTTTAACCATATTTCTGTTTATTGTTTTCAAATTTGTGCCATCAAAAATTGTAGGAAATGATTTCCCGGGAAGCTCCATAAAAATACTAGGTTTACATCAAAACATTGTATTCCAGTATTTTTATTTTATATACGCAATTCTTACGGGGAATGTTGGATATACTAGCACATCCTTTTATTCTGGTACTGTTCTGGGCGCTATATCAATTACTCTACCTGAAACTGTGTTATTTTTAATTGTAACATTCGCAATATCCTATGCAGTTTCGTATTTTATCGGACTGTACTCGGGAACGGCATTCAAAACTACCAAGATTTTGAATATGAATATATTTCCACTTTTATTTCTCTATCTTGTTTCCGGCTTAGTTCTTCTTGCAATATTTTCTGGCGTACTGGGGTGGTTTCCTACACATGGTATCCTTTCCAATAGTTCTGTTACATTGAATAGCTGGATATCTTCAACAGGAAACGGAATTTATATAACTAAACCAACAAATATCATTTTAATAGATAGCATTATACATGGATCATTATCCGTATTTATAGATTTATTAGATCATATGGCACTTCCGTTTTTTGCCATGTTTATTCCCACAGTCATTTATCTGAGTGTTTATATAAGCCATGAAACATCCATAGAATACAATAAAAAATATATGAAAGCTGGAATTACCAGGAACGCATTCATGGATAAATATATAATTTTTATAAAAAGGGGAATAAGAAGCAGGGTGCTAAGGGAACTGAAATCTGTATTTGTTATATTCATGGGTGGAATGATTATCATAAGTTATATATTTTCTTATATGAATATAGGGGAATTTGCCATCTATTCGTTTCTTGATTATGAATATGGCATAATGGGTGGTATATACAGTTTATTTATTCTGGCCATCATTGCACTAATATTTAGTTTATTTATAGATGTAATAAACAACGGTGGAAAAAATGAAATTTAATTCAAGGAATTTGCTCATAGGTATAAGCCTCGCATTTATATTATTATATATATATGCGTTTATTTCAGATATTGTTTATCCATATTATCTTGGAGTAAATACACTTTCATCACTACTTGTATTCAAGAAAACGGCATCCGTTATACCTTCTAAACCTACTTTAAACGATGGCTGGTGGAACTACTTTGGAACAACTTATTACGGTATATCAATATTGCCCGCACTTATCGGATCCTTAAAATTTGACTTTACAATAATGTTTGCATCACTTGCCATTTCTTCCTTGGTAGGTGTATCAATAGGTTTTCTGATAAATTATATAGGTGGTATTTTCAAGAAAATCATATTTTACATTGTGAGAGTTTTGACAACGACCCCGTATCTTTTAATTATGCTTCTGATTTTATATGTGGCGAGACCAAGTGAATCTGGAATAATAATTGCAATATCAGTCGGATGGTTCCCGTTTTATATTATAAGATATATTGAGGTGTCCGAATACGAAAATAGAAATTCCTCGTATGGGAAGTTATGGAAATTATTCGCCTTTATTCCTTATGTTTTGACAGATATGGGAGCGATTAGTGGAATTGTTGTTATTATAACATATTTTGGATTTTACTTTAAAAATCCATTTGTGGTTGATATCGGGAATATTATGTATTTAAATGGAAATGTAAATGCATTCGTATTTTTTGGTGTCTGGTGGATAGTTATATTCCCCTTTTATTCATAACTGTTTTTATCGGATTTACAGCATTGCTGAGCTACGAAATAAAGGGGGTGGTTTCAAATACGGGATAATTTTAATGGAAATATGGTTCTTTCCTTTAAAAATTTTGGCATACATGCAGATAATAGGAAACTTATTGATAATATTTCATTGAACATAAATAGGAACTGTGAAGTTTTACTGGCCTCCAATAATAAGAATATTTCACTGATTACAGGAATTTTCACTTTTGATATTTTTAGTGGGTACAAATATTCTGGGTCTGTTATACACAATGGAACTGATTTAATTGAACTCATTTCAAATATAAAAAAATTTAGAATAAAGGGGAACCGGATCGGTGTGACCTCGCATATCCTGAATGATGTACTATGCATACCCTCAAATCCACTGGATCTATTTGACCCGGGAATTGATATTTATAACCAGTTTCTCGATTTCATACCATATGAATCCAGGATTGATGTTATTAATTCTGTAATAAGAAGAGAGATGATAAAATCCAGTGATATAGAGAGTGTTATAAATAATTTTGACATATCAGATCAAAAGAAATATTTTACCCTTTCAATATGCCGTGATTTTGGAATTATTGGTATATATAAAGAGATTTATAAAACATTGCTGTCCGGTGGTTCTGACAGGAAAGATAAATTAACTTACCTGATTATAGGTAGAAAAACCGGTGTGAATCTGGCCGACATGGTGATTCTCAGGGATTATTATAAATACAGACTGAATTTAGAATTGCTTACATATGAATACAAAAAATCAATTATTGAAATGCAAAAGAAGAAAGAATTTTATAAAGAGATAAAAAATTTAAAACGCAGTTCTGGACATGATTTTGATTTTATGAACCTGGACCTTACCCGCGCTTACAGTGAAGGCGTGCTAAAATATGAATTAATAGAAAATATGGCAAAGGAAATCAATATTATGGGTATCCCATTTGACGTGGGACTGTACCACAGATTCCCATCTGAAATTCCAGTATCTGACATTTATAAATTTATAACTGGGATAGGGTTTATTACTGAAAAATCCTTGATAATTGCAGATATGTCTCTGTATCCGGAGAAAATGATAGAAATTTCAGAATATATCAGAAGAATGAAATCACTGCAACCCATCACCTCTTTATATTTATGTTCACACGATAATTTAACAGAGGAAGCGGATAAACTATTCGATAAAATAATAGAAATATAATATGATTTTTGTAAATTCATGTATCTATATTATTGAACAATATTATTCCTGAGGATGTCACCGACATATGCATCATAATATACGATTGCGAATAAACCTTCAATTCAAAAGTTCCAGGTAGCGGGAATATATACATATAGAGGTTATCCAGAAGGCCCTCTACATTTTTCAAATTTGTAACATTATAATTATGGATTAAGATACTGATATTTGCATTTAGATCGCGCATGGTAACTGACTGGTTTTTATCTGTAATATTATATAAATAAATATAAAAACCGTTATCGTATGAATGTGTAAAATTCATTGTGTTTCCAAGATAAGAATAGTAATTAGAATCATTCGTTTCAGGTAAAGCTTCTTCATATATTGGCATCGGATTGGCACCTCTAGATATATGATTATCCATAAATGATTCTGGTTCCAGAATAATAGGGAAACTCGATCCATTCCCTATGATTTTAGCCAAATTAGAAGAAAATTTTGATATGTTAGAACCGGAAATACCTGATTCTGTAAATATTGGAATAATCAGTGAACTGTTATGATATTGTGATTTTGATGTTAATCCATATTTTTTCTGCACTGTTATATTTTTTATAAAAGAATACCAGAGGCTTCTGGCTAGTGTTAAATTATGACCGGGATATGCATTGTAGAAAACTTTACGTACTGTGATATTTGAGAATAAATTAGAGGGAATATTTTTGTCTGTGACATATTTTCCCAGAAGCGTTTCATTTATATTTGAATTAAAATTATATATAGTTGACATATTGTAAGTAATATTATCAGAAATTCCATGAATGCTTGATATATATGTATATGAAGATGGGAATGTTGCAATCTGAGATGTATTGAATCGCATATCCTGATACATGGAAGAATAACTATTTTTATATTCTATAATTATGGAATCGATTTTAGGTTCCGGATTATGTAGATTACCTTTAAAATCAGGATTGCGAACCAACATAATATAACTTCCGGGAGCAGATTTCTCTATTTCATATGGACCATCAGCAAGTATATTTTCCATGGTATAGTTTAAATTGTCTGTTTTAAATAACTGGAAACCTGTTTGGTTAAAAGAAATTGTTTCACCATTTTGACTCAGATTTGCTGCTGATGCAATGAAAGTGCCGGGAGATGAAAGTATACTGTATACTGTATCAGGATTTAATTTAACTGTAAAATTGAGCGTGACAGTATCGGTTTGATTGCTATATGAAATTGCATTCTTTATATTTGTGTAATTATTTGTATCATGGTAGTTCCCGGGCAGAAGATACTGAGCAAGAATCCATCCAGGAGTTTGAGGTGATTTGTTTTCTAGAAGTAAATCCATAACGAGGGAATAATAGACATCGTATGCATTCACAGGAATGCCATTCTGAAACCTTACATTATGGCTTATATTAAATGTATAACTCTTTCCGTCTTGCATTGGAAGGCTAGAGGCTATTTCAGGGAAGTAACCTGAGGTGCTGTTTCCAATCAGAAACTCCTCTGTGTTATAAAGTATTTGCAGATTACCTTCTGTACATGCTTCCTGCGGATTTAGATTTGTGAATGGGGTGAGACTATCAACAACAATAGAATCAGATACAGTGGTGATATATAATCTGGCATGAGGATTTACAGGTATATCCATATAATAATAGGTTGTGTAATTTTTTGTTCCATTGCCTGTAATAGTAGATAATTTAAGTATATAATATCCGAGCGAGAGCTGGAGTTTAAATGTGGAATTTAAAGATGGAATAGGGGGGATAGTTCCATTTTTATATTCAAATAATTCTTGCTTCTTTATTGTAAATGTTGAATTGGCCGGGCAACTGCTATTCCCAAGCGTTATATTAAGTACCGTACCGGGTGAATAAATATTCGAATTTGATACAACTGAAGGTTTACTGGAATTCAAAACTGTAATTATGCCTGATGCTGTTCTGTTTGAAATCTGTGAAGATTCCACATATACAGGAATGTATGTGTTAGACTTATAAATGCCTGAAGAAAAGTTTGCCCAGTAGCTAATATAATATATACCTAGACTTGAATACACATGTGAAATTGACAAAAAGGTCCCGGTATAATTAAGAGTTGTCTGATTGTTATCTCCCCACTCTATGGTAATATCTTTGTATGATTCGTCTGCCTTAAGGGCTAAGGTATAGTTCTGCCCAACTGTAATATAATTGGGGGCCACATCGACTGAAATTTCTGGTTCCAGCCTAGATGGATGTAACAATGAGAGAATGCCTAAGGAAGAAAGAATGAGAATTAGAACTATTATTATGGCATACCATTTTTTCCTTGTTGATCTTGGTTTTATTGGATATGTTTCAGGATCAGGCATGCTAGAAGTCATACAAAGTGTATTAAAATTTGAATAATTAAAGTTTCCTTATGGAAGCAAAATAATATAAATATCTGTATTATTCAATCTTATGACTATAAAAGCAGTGGTTATGGCTGGTGGGAAAGGTACACGGCTCAGGCCCATAACATATTCGATCCCGAAACCGGTGGTGCCCATAGCAGGAAAGCCATGCATGTTATACCTATTGGATTCCTACTATAGTGCGGGCATCAAGGATGTAATTGTAACAACAGGTTATAAATTCAGTTCGCTTATCACAAGTATAATAGAGAACAGACATGATGACCAGACCATACTGTTTTCTGTGGAAAAAGAACCGGCTGGTACAGCCGGTAGCGTTAAATTTGTCTCCAATTTTATCGATGATACTTTTATCGTTGGGAGCGGAGATATACTTTCCGATTTTAATATATCAGAGATACTTGAATTCCATAAAAGCATGGGGGCGAAAATAACAATAGTTCTTACCGAAGTAGAGGATCCCAGACAATTCGGAATAGTTGAGTTAGAAAATAACAAAATCATAAGATTTCTGGAAAAACCGGATAAAGACCAGACATTTTCGCATATAGCCAACACAGGCATATACATAATCGAGCCAGAAATTATGGATTATATTGATAAAATACCCTATGATTTCGCAAAGGACCTCTTCCCGGAGCTGATGAAAAAGAATATTGATATATATGGTTACATGGGAAAGGGGGTTTGGCTTGACACGGGAAGACCAAACGATCTGATAATTGCAAATCAGATAATGGTTGAAAAATATGGAAAAACTTATACTGAAAATTTTATAAAGGGAAAGAATATAATAATGGATATGAGCGGTTTGCAAAAAGCCAATGTAAATCGTTGTTATACAGGGACAGGTATAAAAACAGGCGATAGGGTTACCCTTAACAGATCAGCTATCTATAATAATGCATTACTGGAGAATAATGTAGAAATAACAAATTCTCTACTCATGGAGAATGTAACAGTCAAATCGGGTACTAAAATTAAAAACTCGGTTATAATGAGGAATTGCGTAATCGGGGAAGATTCAGAAATACTTGATAGTATAATAGCACCTGACATGGATTTGATGGGGAAATCAAGGATATATAATGTATCCCTTGCATCCAAAATCATAGAAGATTGAATGCCAGTAGAATGTAAATCACCATAATGGCAACTGCAACAACAATTGATATATAAATCAATTTTTTATCATTACCGAATATTATGGGAACAGGGCCTATCATAATAAAACCACCAACATGTGATTTTTTTTCGTTATTTTCAGGATAATTTTCATCATGCCAATTATCCCTATTTATAACCGGTGTGGAAATAAAATATAGAGCAACGCCGGAAAAAATCAATAGAAATGGTATTATGGCAACTGGTGTGCTACTCACTGCAAATGGAATGAATAAAAACAGACCAACATGTACAAGGCCTTTCACTGCCAGAAATATTAAAATGATAAAACCTAGCAGAATTAATAATATACCTAAGGTTCTGCCATTCATACTTACAGGAAGCCGGCCTTCTGGAGTATTAAAAGATCTTCTGTTGTAAGCTGTTCTCCAGCTTTGAACTTTTCATAAAGTTCTGATGCCCGTTCCTGAAGTTCAGATTCCTTCTCTTTCTTACGGGTTACTTTTGTTTTATTTCTAATTGAAAATATGGCTTTTTCCATATCCTTGAGTTCCCCCTTGGTCTTTATGAATGCAGCGTGCTCAGCCTCTGATTCCTGACTGTACTTAATAAATACTTCGTGTTTTTCATCAGCCTCTTTACGAACTTCATCAAGCCTTTGGAGTTCTTCATTAATTTCATCACTGAGCTGGGAGATTCTGTTAGAGAGGTCTTCTATCTGTTTCTTATATTCCTCCCCTTTTGTTCGTTCCTCATTAATTTTATCAGTAAGCTCTTTTATGGTATCATTCTTTAAAAGTTCCTCCTCTCTCTGGATTTTTGATTTCTTGATTTCGTTTGTGAGCCTTCTTATTTCAACTATCATTTTATTCTCTTCTTCCTTCTTAAGCTCGGTGGTTTGCTGCCTCTTTTCAAGATATTGGAGTTCCTTTTCCTTGGCCTTTATATCTTTTATGTCCATACCTGTTCCAATGGATGATTTATATTCCCTCAAATTCTTTTTTAATTCAGACAGATTTTTATAATGAACTTCTTTCTCGTCACGCAGTGTTTTGATTTTTTCAATTAAATCATTTTTTTCAGCAATCTTCTCCTTAGCCTGCTCGCGCATTTCGTGAGTTTTTTGATTTAACTCGTCACGTAATTTAGCATACTTTTGCGCTTCTGCATTGGCTTCATCTCGCTTCTTAATATGGAGTTCTACTTCATCTCTGATTGCCTCTTTTTTTGTTTCAAAATCTTCCAAAAGGTCCGTCATGCTAACACTTCGATATCTTATTGCAGATGTTATGACCGGACTAATAATACTCCGTTTCATAAATCTGTAGTTGAGATTTGTATTTAAAAAGACTATATAAGTATTACTATGAACTGTTAGCTACAGAAATTCTATAATACGTATGATGCGTATTCTGTAGTATATAATCATAGATAAATTTCTCATCCTGATAAATTCAACATATGAAAATAGTCCGTATAAAATTATATAATAAATAATCATAAACAAAAATGCACGGTGGGGATATATACAGATTTGCACGGGAACAGCAGGGAGAACCAGAATCGGCACTGGATTTCTCTGCTAACATGAATGATTTTATTCAGGTAAAAAATATGAAAATAAGCAGTGTATATATAAAAAATTATCCAGAAGTCAATCTTGAGTTTTATAAATCCATTGTTTCTGAACATAAATTTAAAAATGAAAATATTACAATAATTCCAGGACTGACTTTCTTTATATATCATTATATGGCTGGCATTGATGGTAATGTAATAGTAATCTCACCGGCATTTACAGAATATATGTATGCCGCCACAGCCGCACACAGAATCATATTGCCATTCAATGTTATAAATAAGAATCCGGAAATAATAGAAAATTATAGTTTTGATACATTATTCATGGTATATCCGGACAATCCCACTGGTCAAATCATGAGTAAAAAAAATATCATGAAAATTCTTGATATCTGTGTAAAAAAGAATGCAAGATTATTTCTTGATGAGTCTTTTATATGGTTTGTAAACAACCGGGAACTAGATGAAGTGGAACTTATTGAATCATACCCAAATCTTATAATAGGCAGGTCTCTGACAAAAATACTTTCTGTGCCTGGCCTCAGGCTGGCATATGTACTGTCATCGAATAATAACATAAGCAGAATAGAGAAAAATCTGGAGCCATGGAGGATTAGCCAGCCTGCACTGCTGTATTTAAGAACCTGTAATATGAATTTTAACGGTATTGCAGAAATGGTAGAAAGGGAACGGAATTATGTCATTAGATCTCTGGAAAGTATAAATATAAAACTTATCGGGTCTCCCAGGGCAAATTTCGCAACTTTCAAACTTCCTGCCGGTATTGATGGAATGAATATGAAAAAATTTCTTGCAGAGAGGGGGATAATGATCAGGTTACTGGATGACTACCCGGAATTCGGTATTAACTATATGAGGATAAGTATAAAAAAACACGGAAAGAACACTGTATTGATCAGGTCTATAAGGGAATACATAGGTGATAGGCATGATTAAAATGATACAGATACTTGGAACAGCATCGGATTCGGGTAAAAGTACAATGGCTATGGCACTCTGTAGATATTTTTCTGATAAGGGCTACAGTGTTGCCCCATTCAAGGCTATCAACATGTCACTCAATTCAGTATCCCTTGAGGATTCCTCAGAGATATCAAGGGCACAGTGGCTGCAGGCTATCGCGTCCAGGTCTGACCCGTCCATGTATATGAATCCATTTCTCATAAAACCGGAGGGTATGGGGAAGTCCCAGATAATAGTTCAGGGTAAATCTATAGGTTCACTACACGTATTGGAGTATTATGAATATCTAAAATCCAATGCAGAAAGTATTATAAGAGAATCATTGAAGCAACTTTCAGGAGAGTATGATATTATTATAGCCGAGGGGGCGGGTTCCGCCGCAGAGATAAACATGGAGGACAGGGATTTCGCCAATATATTTGTATCAAATATATTTAAAACTCCGGCAATACTTATCTCTGATATAGAACGTGGAGGGGTTTTTGCGTCGCTTTACGGAACAGTAAAACTCATGAAAAACAGTGAACTTGTTAAATATCTAGTTATAAACAGGATGAGGGGCAATGTGTCCATGCTTCGTAGCGGCATAGAAAAACTGGAACGTTTGACCGGTAAAAGTGTAATAGGCGTAATACCACATTCTGAATTATCATTGCCTGGCGAGGATTCCATGAATTATTCAAAATCCGTAATACAGAATAATAGGATATGTGTTGTTAAATATCCGTATATGGAGAATTATAGTGATCTAGACCCATTATATATGCTTAACATAGGATTTACATATGTGGATGCCTCTAATATAAATGCCATAGATGAATGCAATACAATAATATTGCCCGGTTCAAAACTCGTAGGGAAAGATTTACAATACATGGAAAAAAGTGGGATATTGAAAAAATTGAAAAGCGTTTGTAGAACAAAAATCATAATTGGTATCTGTGGGGGATACCAGATGCTTGGGAAAAGAATTGTAGATAAAAATGAGGTGGAGTCTGATAATAGTGAAATAACATGCATGGGAATCCTCGATGTTGAAACAGAATATATGGATAAAAAACAGACCGGAAAAGTAAACTACACTCTGAATTCAGCGATTTTCGGTGAAAATCCTAATGAAGAAGGATATGAAATCCATTATGGCCAGATTGTACAAAACCATGAGAAACCATTTGCCTACGTTGATGGCAAATCTGAGGGGTCTGTAAATGGTAATGTTTATGGAACTAATATTCATGGTATACTTGAAAACAGATATTTCCTTAACAAAATATTGAAAATGGAAGTACCGGATTATCATAGAACTCTTGAAGATAATGTGGCATATGGCGCAAAGCTTTTCACAGATAATATGGACATGGGAAAAATAGAAAAACTGATATTATGATAAACGGTGCTGAGCTACTGATATTGACTCTTATCATTGCGGTTATTCTGGATACTGTTGCAGGCGAACCCCCTGATATTATACACCCTGTGGTGATCACAGGAAAGATTATAGCAAAAGTTAAACCGTATTTCAGTAAATTTAAAAACAAAATTTTGTCAGGGTGCATTTTTCTGCTATCTGTAATTATCATCAATACGCTTCCTGTTATAATAATCATGTATATTTTATATCGCCCGAAAAATACAATAATCCTAATAATTTTTATCATAATATATGCATATTTTCTGAAGAGCACCTTCTCAATTAATTCAATGGGTAAGCATATTAAAAAGATAATGGATTCACTGGAAAACAACGATTTGAAATCCGCAAGGGGTTATACTGCTATGGTTGTAAGAAGACCTGTAAATGACATGGACGCTCATGGTCTTGCCTCCGCATCAATAGAGACAATAGCTGAGGGATTTGTTGATGGATATTTGACACCGTTATTTTTCTACGCTTTTTTTGGACTTGCAGGAGCTATTGTTACTAGGATTATCAATACCATGGATTCCAATGTTGCCTACAGGGATACGCAAAACTATGAACTGGGCAGATGTACTGCCATGGAAGATTCCATAATAAATTTCTTTGGATCAAGAATAACTCCTGTAATTTTCAGGATAAGCGCCATCCTGCTTGGATATAGCAATAGAAAAATTATGGTCATTAATACAACAGATAGTCTGAATGCTGGTTACAGCATGGGTGCAATGGCATTAGTACTCAATGTTGTGCTTGAAAAAGATGGTGAATATATAATAAACAGCAGGGGTAACCAGCCGGAAATCAACGATATCAGAAAGGCAATGAATATTTACTATTTATCTTCCATAATATTCCTCATTTTGTTTGTTATTCCTGTAATTGCCATACTATTTGCAATCCATCTACTATCCATTTTCTAGACATCTTAGACATCAGTTGAATAAGGTATAACAGCAAAATATGGAAAATTATAAAATATGAATAATTATTTATTTTTAGTCACAATATATTATCTATGTCAATGGCTTATAATAATGATTACTGGTATGATTACCTGAAAAGCAAAGAAATTACAGAAAAAGATGCAAAGGAATTGCTTGATATGGATATTTATTCCCTGATGTCTCTGGGTGATTCACTTACATCACTGGAAATAGGAGATAGGGTATCTTACGCTGTTTCATATAATATAAATTATTCAAATTACTGTACTGCTTCGTGTCCTATATGTGCTTACTATGTTCCATATAAAATAAAGAAATATAATCCGGAAAAAGGATTTGAATTATCAGTAGAGGATGTACATAATGAAGCTTTAAAAGCCAGGGAATTAAATGTTACTGAGATACATATTGTTGGAGGATTCAACCCTGATTTAAGTATAGAATACTATGAAAATATATTTAAAGAGGTAAAGAAAATACTTCCTGATATAACCCTAAAAACATTCACGATACCTGAAATAGACTTTATCGCCAGAACAACTGGGAATTCAATACCTGAAATTATAGATAGATTTAGAAAGGCAGGTATGGATGCACATACAGGTGGCGGAGCAGAGATATTCAATGAAAATATAAGAAAACAGATTACAACCCCTGAAAAAATATCAGGTGAGAAATGGCTTGAAGATGCAAAACTAATTCATAGCCTTGGGATTAAGGGCAATTCAACGATGACCTATGGAACAGTGGAGGGGTATGATGACATAATAAATCATATGATCAGGTTAAGGAACAATCAACTTGAACAGCCAGGATTTTTGTCCTTCATTCCATTAAAGTTTAGTATTGAGAACACACCCCTGTACAAAATGGGAAAGGTAACGATGCCGGCATCAGGTGATAAGGACATAAGGGTGTATGCACTTGCAAGAGCAATACTTGGAAAGTCAATTAAGAATATCAGTGTTTACTGGGTTGCACTTGGTAAGGAGCTTGCCCAGGTTGCCCTGATGTCAGGAGGAAGTGATCTTGTAGGAACCGCATTCAGCGAGAAGGTTTTCGGCGCAACAAACAGAAAAACTTCAGGGAGTGTGGAGGAACTCAATCACCTGATAGAGGAAATAGGTAAGGTGCCTGCACTGAGAGATACGTTTTATAATATAAAAGAGTACTACTGAAATGATAGGACTCATTAATTTATCTCACTCTGATCCATTGTACATGTCATTTCCACCTGGAGAGACAGTAAGAAACAGTGCTGCCATTAATCTGAAAAATCTGCTGGAGGGCAGAATAGAAATAGGTATGGTATCACTTGTTTCTTTCTTAAAAAATATAGACAGATTGGAACTGGTAGAAAGTATGAACATCCATTCCAGGGCGAATACGGTATCAACGCTACTGGTTTCAAAACTCAATTATTTAAAGAATAACCTGAAAATCAATGTTACATCGCTGACAAAAACTACTGAACTCTACTTGAAACTGGTACTTGATAGAATGGGGATATCATATCAGATAAAGGAATCCGATTATTCTGATGCTGATAATCTATTAAAAACGGCAGATTATGCACTTATCATCGGTGATAATGCCATAGAGGCATATTCAGGAAATTTGAATATACTGATGGATATAGGGCTTGAATTTGCAAAACAGTATAATATGTATCCAGTGTATGCAGTTTCAGCTGCCTCCCATGGAACAGATGTGGATAATAGCATGTTGAACTACCTCAACGGGCGTATAGTGGAATCAAAAAAATACATCAACGAGGCGGCAAGGTTAAATTCAATAAAATTTAAGGTGAAGGAAGAGGTCATGCATGAATATTACAGAAGTATAGATTACTCCTTTACCGAACCTGTTATAAAAACCATAGATTTTATAGAGCATTTAATTGAAGAAAAGGAAACATAATAAACACTGAATTGGGAATATATTTATTTTATAAAGCTATATTATAATTATGATTTCTTACAGTTACCTGGATAGCATTGAAAATAAAATAAAAAATGGAGAGACACTGGATGAAAATGAAATCGTATATTTGTACGATTCGGCCAGTCTCAGGGACCTCGGAAGGCTTGCAAGGTCAATAACCGATGGAATATCTGGAAACAGGGTTTCATTTGTTTCAAATCTCATTCTTAACTATACGAATATATGTAACGTTCGCTGCCACTTCTGTGCGTTTTACAGAACACAGAATGATAGTGATTCATATACATTATCAGTAGATGGTGTGGTGGATGAGATAAAAAAATACTATGAACCATACGGGATTAAACAACTACTTATACAGGGCGGAGTGAATTCGTTCCTTGACCTTTCATATTACATAGAATTATTCCAGAGAATAAAAAAGGAATTCCCGGGTCTTGGAATACATGGACTTTCTACCTCTGAGTTGCACTTCATATCACTCAAGGCCCATATTCCTATAAAAGACCTTCTAATCAAATTAAGGGAAAGTGGGCTGGAGACGATTCCAGGAGCCGGTGGTGAGATACTCGATGGGAGCGTTAGAAAAAGAATGGGTAGGCCAGAGGCAAGCGGGAGGCAGTGGCTTGAAATCATGGAAGAGGCACATAAGCTCGGAATACATACATCTGCAACTATGATGTTCGGGCACATTGAAACCTCACTGGACAAGGCACATCATCTTCTTTCAATACTGGAGTTGCAGAAAAAATATCACGGATTTTTATCATTTACACCGTGGAATTTTGAGCCTGGAAATACCGAACTTGCAAAGGAGGGCTATAAATACAGGTCCGGAGGCGTTTCAGTATTGAAAAATATCGCCATTGCAAGGATAGTTTTCAATAGGGATTTGCCGATAATACAGAGCTCATGGCTCACAAACGGCATGCAGATGGCACAGATGGCTATACTCTTCGGTGCAAATGACTGGGGGGGAACAATATATGATGAAAAGGTCATACCTGCAACTGGAAAGCAGGTGGGAAATCTGAGGAAGGACTATATAATTAATTCCATAAAACAATTGAATATGGTTCCTGTTGAAAGGGATAATATGTACCGTACCATTCAAACGTATTGAAAAATATAAATTTTATAAAATTATTATTTAAAAAGCTCTATATATTCATAGGGTTTTAGTTTTCCGAAGCAGTATTGCACTTCCTGGAACTGGGATTTAAAGTCCCGTACCTTTTCGGCCATTGCTTCTGGGTCTTTTTTCTTTATGATTATATCACTGATTAATTCTGCAAGATACTTTATATCTGCTTCTTTAAAACCGATTCTGGTAACCTCCTGCGTTCCTATTCTGATTCCACTGGGGTTCATTGATTTTTTGTTGTCATCATATGGTAGCAGGTTTTTATTCAGTACTATATTGCAGCTTTCCAGCTTTTCGGCAACTTCCTTTCCACCACCATTCTTTGAAACGTCAATTGCAAGCGTATGGGATTTTGTAAATCCATTTTTTTCTCCAAGAACCTTGAAACCGTATTTACTGAGCTCAGAACCTAAAGTCTGTGCATTTTTAATTATCTGCTTTGCGTATGATTCCCCGAAATCAAGGTGCTCTGCAAGTGTAACACCCAGAGCTGCCATGGCGTTTAAATGGTGATTACTCAGGGTGCCTGGAAATACACCGCGCTGTACCTTTTTCCATTTCTCCTCGTCTGTTTCTCCTATAATTATGCCATGCTGTGGTCCCGGAAGTGTTTTATGGGTACTTCCGGTAATTATCTGGGCACCTTCCCTCAATGGGTCCTGAAACTGTTTTCCACCTATTAATCCCAGTACATGTGCCCCATCATAAACAACTGTGGAACCGATTTCTTCAAACGTATCCCTTAGTTCTTTCAATGGTGTTGGAAACAGGAATACAGACTGACCGAACCATGCCAGTTTCGGCTTTACCTGTTTCAATATCTTTATGGTGCCATCAATATCTATGTTCATCTCATCCACATCAAATGGATAATTAATTGTTTTCAATCCCCTGAATCCAACAGCTCCGAATGGGGCAGAACTTATGTGTCCGCCACCAGATAGGGCAGGGGTGGTTATTGTGTCACCGGGCTTTGTGAATGCATATAATACTGCCATGTTTGAATTTGTTCCGGAAAGTGGTCTTGGATCAACATATTTTGCATTGAAAAGTGCCCTTCCCAAGTCGGTTACCTTATCCTCTATTAGGTCAACAAACTGGTTTCCCTGATAATATCTTTTATGGGGCAGGCCCTCAGCGTATCTGAAACCGAGATCGGTGAGAAGCATTTCCATTGCCATTGGGCTCATTATATTTTCAGATGCTATGAGGGGTATGCTTTCCTCAAAAAATTTATTGTGCTTCATTGCAAGTTCTCTTATAAAAAGTGCATCCTCCAGAAATTCATCACTTTTATTTATCATCAAAGAGATAATATAAAAAGGTATATTTATCTTTAGTTTATAAAATAAAATTTATTTTCTTTTCTTTATTGCATAGGCTGCAACTCCCACAATTGCAAGTGCTGCAATTATTCCTCCTACAATATAGTATTCTGTATAGTTATTTACTGTCTTAAAAGGAACATCTGACACAGACACTGTATGATTGGAGAAATGTGGTATATACAACAATACATACATCCCGGATGAGCTATTTACGTAGGAATAATAAGCATGGGTGCTGCTTGTTTCATTCATTAGAGCTGAAACACTGACATATGATACTATTGTCCCATCGAATTTCAAGTATTCGTGACCAGTATTCCTGGTGACGTTGTTGCCTATGAATATGGCTACTATTGTATGGTGGTTAACAGATGAGTTCACGTCGAATGATACTGTTGAAGATGTCTTGCCGGTGAATACCATGTGAATTGAGGAATTGTAGTATATAGTGCTGTTTTTCAGTGTTCCATTAACCATATTCAGATCTATTTCTGAGGAAACGATTCCCTTCATTATTCCACGCATAACTGTTTTATTATCAGAAACTCTTTGCATGCCTGGTGGAACAACCATATTTACAAATACAGGACCTGATGTTCCTGATGTTCCAGATCTTATTGATATTTCATGACCTGTTACGTTGAAATAACCATTGTGTACAAATAACATTGCTATGGTTCCATTGTTATCTATTATAATCATCTGTCTGCCTGCATTGATAATGTTATTGAAGTTTATCATTGTATTCAAGGCAAAATTTGAATTCGTGGTAGAATTATTTACCTGTGCATTGAGTCTGGCATTTGCAGAATATGTAACCTGCATGTTCCTGGATGTATTATATATTGTTGCATTGGAAGGTATGTATATGTGTATAGTCCCTTTGTATACCAGCATATTTGTTTCAATGGCAGGATTGTTATGCATTACGAAGAATGATGATGTGTTGGTGTACATAAAGAGATTTCCAATTACATTTGTGCCCTGAAAGAAGTTGGTAAGAGACATGTGCATACCGAAGGGTGATGTCCCATTTGCATACATTTTGCTGATAAGCTCTGTGGATGTCATATTGTATGTTATATTGGAAAAAACTCCGGATTTGAAATTTGCAGTTAAAAATCTCCCTGAAATTTTTCCAGTGGTAGCATTATATGTTAAATGTGCACCGTAATTATGCATATCCTTAAAATGTGCATTTATGCTGGAATTAAAACTGGCATTAAGATTTCCACTGCCAAAAATCCCGCTGGATCCGCTGTTTCCAGAAACAGCACTCTGCTGCACGTTGTTACCTGATGCAATGGGAACAGCTGCAGATACTGACATGGCCATTACCATTACGACTATTATTGTCAAAACTACTTTATATTTCATAAACACTAACCTAAATTTGAATATTTATACCTTACCTAAGACAAAATTAAATAAATTTTATAATACATTCCCGGATAAAGTTTTATGATTTTAATAATAGCATCCAGAAAGGATGGTGCCAGTATGGAAATGGCAGATAAGATGGTTGAAATTTACCATTTCAGACAGGAAAATTCTGATACTTTTACATACAAAAATTATAAACTTCTTTTCATTGATAACCTTCATATTTATAGTGATATGAAAAATCTGGATGATTCAGTTGAAAGGGTGGTTTTTCTGTCCAAACACTCATCCAGTGCCGGCGTTAAATCACTTACAGTCCATCCTGTAGGAAACCTTAGAAAGGCAGAGCTTGGAGGTTTTGACAATGTAATAGTACCTTCAGACCCAGAGGGAATGGGTGGAGCCCTGAGATATATAAAAGATAATTATCATGAAAACTACTTTGAGATTACATTCGAGGCAACACATCATGGGCCATATCTGGAAAAACCATCCTACTTTATTGAAATTGGCACAACCGAAAATGAGTGGAAAATGGACGGAATCGCAGAATTAATGGCAAAATCAGTAATAGATGGAGAAAATAAAAAATATAGTAACTACGTTGGGGTGGGAGGCGGCCATTATGCACCTAAGATCAGTTCATATTTTTTTGAACACGAGATAAACATAGGACACATAATTCCAAAATATGTTCATGAAACAATATCTATGGAAGAAATAGAAAATACAGTAAAGAAAACACCGGAATGCAGGGGCTTTCTCATGGACGTACATGGTACAAAGGGTAGGGTTAAAGATATGATAGGGATAATAGCGGATAGAATGAACCTTGAAATAATAAAGATATGATTTCCTGGATGTGAATTCAAGTCTCGTGAAAAAGCGTTTCATGCGGGATTGTTACATAAAATATTGATAATGTCATGGCAAACCATTGCATACTCAATGTTTATATAGTAATTAATATTATAATAGTACCAGTGAAAAAAATGGAAATAGAAACTGAAGATAAGCCTCCAGGTAGCCCGTTAATCAGGGATTATGATATAGGCAATTACCTTGGTAATGATAATTTTTTCTTGAAATATGAGGGCATAAATCCTACAGGAACGCAGAAGGATAGAATTTCTAAAAGACATGTAGAGAATGCCATTGAGAAGGGGTACACTGAAATATCTGTAGCAACCTGTGGAAATTATGGTGCGTCCATAGCTTACTATGCCAGAGCAATGGGTTTGAAAGCTGTCGTGGGAATTCCATCCGAATATTCAAATTCAAGACATGCAGAAATAGCTGCATACGGTGCAGAGGTAATAGAAAGGCCCCTTAAATATGAAGAGATGGTTGAATATATAAGAGATGAAGCCAGTAAAAATGGCTGGTATGATGCCAGTCCCGGTTCCCAGAATAAGGATCTGGATATAGCAGGCTACAGTGAAATAGCCTATGAAATTTATGGACAGCTGGGTTTTGTTCCGGATTATGTTTCAGTCCCTGTTGGAAACGGAACAACAATGTATGGTATATATTATGGATTTCTTAAATTGATGAGAAGTGGAAGATCTGATAAAATCCCATCGTTTATAGTATCCAGCACCGATGGCGGAAATCCTGTAATATATTCATTCATGAATGGATTTAGAAGAATCGTGGAACTTGATCCGGATAGTATTGTAGAAACAAAGAGCAATGAACCGCTTATAGCGTACAGATCCTATGATGGCCAAAGGGCACTGGATGTGCTTTATAAAACCAGTGGAAATGCACTATATGTATCGGATGATGATATGATAAATATGTCCAGGGGTTTCAGGGAAGTTGATCATTTATCGGTACTTCCTGCATCTGCTTCTGCTGCAGTTGCGGCCTCGAGATACGCTGGAAATAATAACTGTGTTATAGTGTTAACTGGAAGTGACAAATAATGGAAAAAGCGGTAATCCTCTCAGAAGGATGTTTTGCAACAACATATGGTAAGACTGCCAATGGACTTGTAAGATACAGTAAAAGATATGAAATTGTATCCGTAATAGATTCAAGGTATTATGGAATGGATGCAGGATATGTTCTCATGGGCAGGCAGAATGGCATAAGAATTATAAGTACAATACAGGAGGCGAAAAATCTTGGAGCAACGACCATGATTGTTGGTGTTGCCACCGATGGTGGATATCTTCCGGTTGAATACAGAAAATTTGTTTCGGATGCCATTGAAAATGGGATGAATATTGTAAACGGGCTTCATCAGTATATCAGCAACGATCGTGAATTCAGCAGATTAGCCCAGAAGTACAGGGTTAGGATAACAGATGTCAGAAAAATGTTCAATGGTTATGAATATTCATTTACAGGAAAAATTGAAGAGGTAAAATCTAAAAAAATTGCTGTACTTGGAACAGACAGTGCAATTGGCAAAAGAACAACTGCTGTATATCTGAACGATGCAATGAACAGACAGGGGAAAAGCTCTGAATTGATAGGCACGGGACAAAC
>JAJZZW010000074.1 GCA_021797385.1 Thermoplasmata archaeon
TATAGAACCATAAAAAGTGGGTCTTTCACATCAAGGGCACAGCTTGTTTCGCATCTAAAGACAGAATCATTAATAAAGGAGGATAAAAATGAAAACAACACCAGTACTTAAAAGAAGAAATTCAGGCATCACTGATTACGGAAAACGTTACAAATTACTCAAATCTGAAATTACAAGGGCAGTGGTAAGGCCCAGCAATAAAGGGTTTATGATTCAATTTGTTGATTACAGCCCTTCAGGCGACCTGGTAAGGGTAACGGTTACCGAGAAAATACTGGAAAAAGAGTATGGAGTTCATGGAAACAATATACAATCCATGTATCTGGCAGGATATCTTGCCGGCAAAAAAGCATCTGAAAAAGGCATAGAGGAAGCAATACTGGATACGGGAAGATATAAATTCATCCACGGTGGCAGGCTGGCTGCAGCCCTGAAAGGAATAGTCGATTCCGGCATAGATATACCCGCAAATGAGGATGTATTTCCAGATGAATCAAGGATAAACGGAGATCATCTTAAAAATAAGGTGGATATCTCAAAATTTGTTAATAAAGGTGAATAAATATGGATGAAGAATGGATTCCTAAAACAGAACTTGGAAGACTCGTAGCCAATAATGAAATTCAGAGTATTGGCGATGCACTGCACACAAAACTGCCAGTGCAGGAATACCAGATAGTGGATTACCTGATTCCGGATCTGCAGGATGAGGTCATTAACATAGAAAGAGCACAGAGGATGACTGATTCAGGAAGAAGGATGAACTACTCAATTACAGCAGTAGTTGGCAATGGAAATGGATACATAGGAATAGGGCGGGGAAAGGCTAAGGAAGCTGCCCCGGCCATAAGAAAAGCCATAAACAACGCTAAAACAAACATCATAGAAATAAAGAGAGGATGCGGTTCATGGGAATGCGGATGTGGAAGGCCACACTCACTTCCATTTGAAATTACCGGCAAGTCCGGATCAGTTGTTGTTAAACTCAAGCCTGCTCCTCAGGGAGTAGGCCTTGCCGTTGGGGATGTCGTAAAAATCATACTCAAAATGGCGGGAATAGAGGATGCATGGGGTTTTGCATCAGGTCACACAAAAACAACAGTAAACTATGCGCTGGCTACATTTGATGCATTGAAACAGACAGTATCAATGAAGATGAATCCTAAAATCAATCTGACAACGCCCATATATGTAGGAGGAATAGAACATGATAGCAATAATAAGGATTAGAGGAAGCACGGGCATCAAACCAAGTGCAGAAAAAACAGCTGAACTGCTGAATCTTAACAGAATAAATCACATGGTTATATTCCCTGAAACCGAGAGCATAAACGGTATGCTGAACCGGGTAAAAGATTATGTAACATGGGGTGAAATAGACAGGGAAACCCTTGAACTGGTGCTCAAGGAGAGAGTTCTGTTAGTAGGGCATAAAAAATTAACAGAGGATTACCTCAAAGAAGAAGGATTCTCTTCCATAGGTGATCTTGCCCAGGGACTTCTGGATGGTAAGGTAAAGTTCAAGGATCTCAAGGATGTTAACCCTGTAATAAGGCTCAACCCTCCAAAGGGCGGATATGAAGCGATTCAAAAGCCATTCCATCAAAAGGGTTCTGCCGGATACAGGGGCAGCAAAATTAACAATATCATAAGGCGTATGATTATTCCGGGGGTGAATTTAAATGGTGAGAACAAAAACTAAAAAATTAAGAGGAGGCCATTATGGAAGAGGTATGAAGTCAGGCAGAGGCAAAGGAAAGAGAGGAGGCAGTGGAATGGCTGGACTCGGGGGCCACAGAAAAATATGGCTGATTATACACGATAAAAATCATTACGGCGTACATGGATTTACCAGCCATTCGAGAACACATCAAAATTCCATAACCCTTACTCAATTAAATGATCGTTATGATGAATTGAAGGCAATGGGTTATATTGTGGATGATTTAATAGACCTTGAAAGTGCCGGATATACAAAACTGCTCGGAACTGGAAATTTTGAAATGAAGTGCAGAATCAAAATACCGCAGGCTACCGAAAAATCTATTAATAAGCTTTCCAATTACGGTACTACGATAGAAAATGACTGAAATCCGTAGAAATAAGGGAGTGGCCATTCCCATAATATTTATTTTCGCCCTGTTCATTGTTGTATTTTATTATTTTTCCCATTACACAGGCATGAAATTATTCATTCTCGGTCTGCTATCATCTCCCCTTTTTATTATTGCATACCTTTTGTTGAGCTATAAGGGCCCAAAGAAAAGCAAATTATACGGGCTTGAAAATCTTACGGCGAAACTTCCGGCTGTAAAAAAGGCGAAAGGGCATGTACCGTTCAAATACAAACTATTGTGGACGGCCGTGGTTGTCCTTATATATTTTGCCCTGACCAATATCTATATTTACGGACTGAACACATCACAGACAGTGGATGTTTTTGCCTCCTTCAGGGCAATTTTTGCCGGTGCTTCCGGATCGCTGATGGATCTCGGGATAGGACCCATTGTAACCGCAAGTATAGTAATGCAGTTATTTGCCGGTGCAAAAATATTCAATCTTGACTTGAGTGATTCCAGTGACAAGGCCATGTACCAGGGTTTCCAGAAGCTTCTGGTAATTATAATGATATTTGTGGAGGCAATCCCACAGGCATTCGGATTCCTCGTTCCCGATGCCGGGCTTGTATCCAGCATTGCACATGTTGTACCGGGTTACGGAGAATTTCTGGCGCAGAGTATTATTATATTGCAGTTATTCTTCGGTTCATATCTGGTATTCCTCATGGATGAGGTCGTATCAAAGTACGGTATAGGTTCCGGTATATCCCTGTTTATAGCCGCGGGCGTATCCCAGCAGTTGTTCACGGGGACATTTAACTGGATACCTTCTGCAATAACATCCCCATTATCCCTGTCAAACCCACCTGCAGGTGCAATACCGAAGGCACTTTACCTTTTCATGAATGCACCTGGTTCATACCTGACAAATACAGGCATGGAGCAGATACTCTTCGCACAGCCAAATCCTATGATTGCTCTGGTTGGAACGCTGCTTATATTCTTCATTGTGGCATTCTTCCAGAGTAGCAAGATAGAGCTCCCCATAGCACATGAACGTGTCCGTGGTGCCAGGGGAAGATACCCATTGCAGCTCCTATATGCCTCAAATATACCGGTTATACTTGCAACGGCACTTCTGGCCAACATTTCTATGTGGACGCTACTATTCTGGCATAGTCCGGTACTTGACAAAATTCCTATACTTGGCCATAGCGCCCTTTTAGGGTCATACGCAACATCTGCCCAGGTTTCGGCGCTGGGTATATCTTCCACCACACCAACAGGAGGGCTGGCGTTTTATCTTTACACGCCTAACGGTCTATCCGACTGGCTATTCCCTATATTGCAGCCCTCGGTCTCGCAGAGCGTGCTATTCGGTCACACGCCAGTTGAGGAATTGCTACATATCATAGTGTTCATGGCGTTCCTGGTCGGGTTCAGTATACTCTTTGCAAAATTCTGGATCGAGACTACCAATATGGGGCCAGAGGCTGTGGCCAAGCAGATACGTTCCAGTGGTATGCAGATACCAGGTTTCAGGCGTGATCCACGTATAATGGCAAAGGTGTTAAGCAAGTACATACCCGCAATAACTATATTCAGCGGTGCAATTGTGGGTATACTTGCAGGAGCTGCTGATCTTATTGGAACTGTAGGAGATACAAGTGGTACCGGTCTTTTGCTGGCCGTTGGAATTGTAATACAGTTCTATGAGGCAATGGGCAGGGAACAGTTGATGGAAATGCATCCGTTGATAAGGCAGTTCTTCAGTGGTGGATAAACATGAGAGTTGTAATTTCAGGTATTCCGGGGGTAGGCAAATCTACTATCCTGGATATGGTTTCAAAAAAAACACAGTATGAGATAATAAACTTCGGATCATTGATGTTTGACATGGCGCGGGATCTTGATATAGTCAAATCCAGAGATGATATACGAAGGCTTGATGTTGATACGCAGAAAAATCTCCAGAAAAAAGCCTCGAATAAAATAGGGAAAATGGAAAATATCATTATAGATACCCATATGTCCATAAAATCACCTGCAGGATACCTTCCCGGGCTTCCTGAATGGGTACTGAGAGAACTCATGGTATCTTCTTATTTCCTTATAGAATCAAGTCCTGATGAAATCAAACGCAGGAGGGAAAATGATTCAACCAGGAACAGGGATGGTGATACAATACAGGATATAAAGGAGCATCAGGAGGTCAACAGGTACTATGCAGCTGCTTACTCAGTCTATTCTGGAGCCACAATAAAGTATATATATAATCCAGACAATCATCCAGAGATAGCAGCAGAAAATATATTGAAGGGATTATAACATGCAACAGGGAAATACTAGACCACAGAATCCGCAAATGACAAAGTTCATGATGATAGAGTTTGTCTTCATGTTTGCAGGACTGGGTTTAATCTTTATTATCAGCGATCCTTCCATAAGGAACCCGTTAGGCCATTACCTTAACTACTTCTTTATGCCACTGCTCGGATTTAATTACAAGCTCCCCATTTTAACACTGATGCTTACAGGTATTATCCTGGGATTGATATCATCGATACCCAGATACTTCTTTACAGACTGGCTGAAAATGGGCAAAATGCAAACAATCAGCAGGGCATACTCAAAGGCGATGCGTGAAGCTTATAGATCGGGGGACCGTGGGAGGCAGCAGAAGTTACAGAAAATGCAGATGCAGAGGCAGATGGATCAGGCAGCACTCTCAATGAACACCATGAAGCCATTAATGGTTACTGAAATATTCTTCTTCCTGATATTCATATGGCTATATGTATTCATGCTTACACTATCTTACCAGTATGTATCAATGCCATGGGATCTGAATTTAAACATAGTTACATCCAAAATATACATTATGCCACTGTGGATGGCTCTTTACACGCTGGGAAATCTGGCAGTTGGATACTTTGTAACCATGATTATGAAGTACATTGATTTCACATACAAACTCAGGAAAATAGATGAGGATGTGGCGCAATCCATATGATAATTACTATTAGTGGTGAGTCAGGATCTGGCAAGACAACCGTAGGTACATTGCTGGCGGAAAAATTGAATTATAAATTTTTTTCCGGTGGATATTTCTTCAGGAAAAAGGCAGAGGAATCGGGTATGAATCTCATTGAGTTCAGCAGTTATGCAGAGAGCCATCCCGAAATAGATCGCGAACAGGATAAGATGATTCTTAATTTTATGAAAACAAATGATAATATGGTTATGGAATCACGGCTTGCAGGTGTACTTGCCTCCAGAGACCTAAAAGCTATAAAAATATATTTAAATACATCACTTCAGGTAAGAATACAGAGGCTTATGGAAAGAGATAGGGATACAGATGAAAAGCGTATAATAGCAAGAGGCAGATCGGAAGTTATGCGATACATGGAATTTTATGGACTGGATTACAGAGTTTTCAGCTATTATGATTATATTATAGATACGGATAATTGCCTGCCTGAAACCATAGTAGATAGTGTTGTTGATTATATTAATCGCAGGCCGGTTAAAAACAAAGATTAAAATCTGGATTATAATAGAGTATAGATTATGTACAATTCAGGATCAAATAATGATGAACTAAGCGGATTTATAGTAATAGATAAACCTAAAGGGCCAACAAGCCACCAGATAGATGCATGGGTAAGGGATATTACAGGGGAAAAGAGGGTTGGCCATATAGGAACACTTGACCCGGGGGTTTCAGGGGTACTTGTCATGGCACTGGGCAAAGCCACAAAACTCATAGACCTTGTACACGAAAAACCCAAAGAGTACATCTCTGTAATGAGATTGTATTCTCAAGCCGATGGCGATTCAATTAGTAATGTTTTCAAGGAATTTACGGGAAAAATATACCAACTTCCTCCGGTTAGATCGGCAGTTTCAAGGCAGGTCCGGGAACGGACAATATACCGGATGGATATACTGGAAATAATAGATAAATTAATACTTTTCAGGGTAAAATGTGAATCAGGAACATATATCAGGACTCTATGCACCGATATGGGTTACGTTCTTGGCACAGGAGCTCAGATGGCCGATCTCAGAAGGCTCTCCACCGGGGATTTCAACGAAGGTCAGATTCATACACTCCAGGAATTGAGCGATGCCGCTGTCCTGAAAAAAAATGGAAACAGGTCTGTACTGGATAGGCTGGTTATACCAATGGACTTCGTTTTTTCTGATTTCCCTAAAGTTATTGTTAAAAATACCGCTGTCAGGAACATTATGCATGGATCAGATATATACCCTGCCGGGATAAAAGCCATAGTTGGTCAATTCCACAAGGGAAGCAGGGTTGCAATATACACAGACAATGATGAACTCATTGCATATGGAACAATGCTTGTGGATGAACTTAATGATCTGAAAGCTGTTGACCTGGATGGAATACTGAGTGATAAATATGGAGAAAATAATGTGGTACGGAAAGATAGTAGACAAAAAAATATACCTGTACAGAAACCTGGAAAAAGATTACATGAACATATTCGAGAGCCTGAGGGAAGGAAAAATCCCGGAAACGGAAGAGACATGTTCAAAAAAAATCCCGGATTTAAGAGATCTCCTCCTCAAATACGAAAAGGAAAGAATAAGTTCTGAATTTTCACACGATCAGTATATAATAAAAATGTATTCTGTCCGGAAGGAAATAGATGAAATCATAAATCTATATCTAGAGAAGCTTGTCTCTATATATACTCTTTTGGATATAAAATACAACAATGATCCGTGCCTTTATTTTTCCAGGTTGAAAAATGCAAATCTGAATGAAACGGATAGCCGTGCAGCGGATATGGGTTCTTTATTATGCGGATTCAGAAAATACCTGGATGAATACCTGCAAACTGAAATACAGAGTTATATGCCTGGAACAGTACGTTTAATAGGGCCTGTTCTGGCACTTGACTTCCTTTTAAAAGCCGGCAGCCTCAAAAATCTTGTTAAATACCCTGCCGGAACATTACAGATCCTGGGCGCAGAAAAAGCATTCTTCAATCATATGAGAAAGGGCACACCGTCGCCAAAACATGGAATAATTTTTAATTATCCCGGACTTTCGGCCCTGGCTCCGAACAAAAGAGGAAAGGTGGCCAGAACAATAGCGAATAAAATGGCAATAACATTGAAAATGGATTATTTCAATACAGGAGGAAATGTGGATAATATGATCTCGGAAATAAAAAACCGGATGAGTGATCAGGTATAATTGGGTTTTGCCCCTTCCGGAATTTCATCCGGGTAGATGCCTGTAAGGCATCCCAGGCATAGTTCATTCATACCTATACTCTCACTCAATCCTTCTATGGTTAAGTATCCCAGTGAATCTGCATTTATTTCCCTTCTTATTTCATCAATTGTGTGGTTATCAGCTATAAAATCGCTGCTCGTTTTCATATCCACACCGAAATAACAGGGGGCAATTATGGGGGGAGACCCCACACGCACATGAACCTCTGTGGCACCGTCCTTTCTCAGTATACTTATTATATGCTTCATTGTGTTTCCACGGACTATGCTGTCATCAACCAGAACCACCCTTTTTCCCTTTATTACGGATTTAATGGTATTCAGTTTTATTTTTATTGCATCGTATCTGGATTTCTGATCCGGTAAAATAAATGTCCTGTCAGAATATCTGTTTTTGATTAGTCCTTCACTGTAAGGAATATTGGAAAACACAGAATAACCGAGTGCCTGTGATCGCCCTGAATCAGGTACCGGGACGACAACATCGGCTTCAACGGGATTCTCCTTTGCCAACTTTATCCCTATATTATATCGGACATCGAATACCTCCCTTTTATCTATTATACTATCGGGTCTTGCAAAGTAGACATATTCAAACATGCAGTGGGATACGTTGTGTTCAACAGTAAAAATACTTCTATATCCCGATTCCCTGATTTCCACTAGTTCTCCGGGGGCTATATCCCTTATAATCTCTCCGGATACCGTATCAATTGCAGCACTCTCCGATGCGATCATATAACCGCCTTTTGTTTTCCCAAGTATCAGTGGGCGGAAACCGAACGGGTCCCTCAGTGCGTAAAGTACATCATTTATTAAAATTGCAAGGGCGTATGCCCCTTTAATCTTCAGCATGGCCTTTTTTATTCCATCTATTATGCCATATTTCCCTATCTCACTAACAATTTCTGTTAGCAACACCTCGGTATCACTGGAACTGTAAAATATGTAACCTTTTTCTTTAAGTTTCTCCCTGAGATCATGCGCATTTGTAATCTCGCCGTTGTGTGAGATTCCAATGTATCCAAGTGATGAAGAAATGACAAAAGGTCCTGCATTTTCAACGCCCTTGGATCCGGCAGTTGAATATCTGTTATGCCCTATCCCTATTCTTCCAGGTAAAACTTCTCCCTTGAATACCTCGGAAACCAGGCCCATACCCTTATTTATGTGTATTTTTCCGTCAAATGTGGCTATGCCTGAACTCTCCTGTCCTCTATGCTGCAAGGCCCTTAAGGAAAAATTGAGATTTGTGAATGCGTCACTGCCGGTATAACCGACAACAGCGCACTCCTCACTTGGCTTTTGCCCAGTTGTAGTGTCTGATTCTCGGGGAAGGAAATCCACAGTAAGAG
>JAJZZW010000075.1 GCA_021797385.1 Thermoplasmata archaeon
TTCGCGGGAAAATTAAAACATTTTTTCAATTACCAGGAATATATCCAATCAATGTGACCCCCTCCCACGAATGAATTCGTGGGCTTCATGCTCAGCCATTCGACTTTACGGGCACGGACATACATGGAGCTATATGTGATCCACCCTTTTTTAATTACGTCTACCAGTGGACAGGAATCGTGTTCTCATGTGATATAGATTCGCTTTCATTTTACCATTTTTTTATATATTTTTATAATGTTACATTTATAAAAATTGGGTTGGTATCGGACACTTTGGCGGACATCAATGGTTAGAAAAGTAGCAGAAACTTTGCTTGCATACGTTGTAAATTCCTGCGTGGAAGAGAGAGTGGTGTTGTATTACCCAGTTACTACGAACCACAAAAATTTCACCGCATAGGATCTCACAGTAACTGGAAGAGAAAATAACCCAAATTCCCAACCTTGAATTTCCTGAGTATATCAGGCATTAAAAATTATATATAATAATATTATAGAGAGATATTGAGATCAAAATTTGAAGAAATGAGCATAGATGAAGTTTATAGTGAACTTCTATCCTCATCAGGAGGCCTGGATGAAGGGGATGCTGAAAATAGGATAAAAACATATGGTAAAAATGAAGTTATAGAAAAAAAGGAAAGCAATATATTAAAATTCTTAAAGAAATTTTGGACTCCAGTTGCATGGATGCTTGAAGCAACAATAATTATAACGTTCATATTAAAAAAATATGATGATATGTATATAATATTGTTTCTTTTAATATTTAACTCAATTATAAGCTATTCCCAGGAATCAAAAGCAAGCAATGCTCTTGAGCTTTTGAAGAAGAAACTTTCAGTAAGGGCAACCGTATTGAGAGATAAACAGTGGGAGGTGGTGGATGCGACTCTTCTTGTTCCCGGAGATGTTGTACACATAAAAATAGGCGATGTTGTTCCAGGGGATGCAAAAATCATTAACGGGAATGCAGAGATAGACCAATCTGCTTTAACTGGGGAATCAATGGCTGTTGATAAAAAACCGCACGACCTTATTTATTCAAGCTCAATAATAAAAAGAGGGGAATGCGATGCCATAATTGTTTCAACTGGAAAAAATACCTTCTTTGGAAAAACCGCTGAACTGGTTAATACTGCCAGGGCAAAATCCCATATGGAATCATTGATTATGAAAATTGTAAGGTATTTGATTATAATTGATGTTGTCCTTGTTTTGGCCCTTGCAATATACTCCATTTTTCTGCATATAAATCTATCAGAAGTGTTACCATTTATTCTCGTTATTCTGATAGCTTCTGTCCCAGTTGCATTGCCAGCAACTTTTACAATTGCCATGGCGCTTGGTGCACTTTCGGCTTCAGAAAGTGGAGCACTGGTGACAAGATTAAATGCGATAGAGGATGCAGCATCCCTGACAACATTGTATATGGATAAAACAGGAACAATAACAAACAATAAATTATCGGTTGCGGAAGTAATAGAAATAAATGAAAAGATAGATGGTATAATATACGAAGCTTCCATGGCATCAGAAAATAACAGTGAAGACCCTATTGATAGTGCCATTTTAACCTATGCAGAAACGATTAATATATCACCTGATTTTTCAAGAAGGAAATCGTATGAACCGTTTGACCCTTCAACAAAACGCACTGAAGCAAACATGGGCAACAATATAAAAATAACAAAGGGAGCCCCCCAGGAAATAGCAAAATTATGCAATATGGATTATAATACAATATCTGCAAAAATAAACGATCTTGCATCCCGCGGATTTAGGGTTATTGGTGTTGCCATAACTGTAAATGGCAATTTCCGTTTATCCGGCCTTATAGCAATGTATGACAGACCAAGAGAGGATTCGAAACAATTAATATCAGAGCTTTATGATCTCGGAATTTCACCAAAAATGGTTACCGGTGACAATGCATCCATCGCAAAGGAAATAGCTAGTGAAGTTGGCATAAAAGGTGATTCCTGCCCCATGGCAAAAATAAATTCAGAAAACGATATAATGAAATGCGGCATAGTTGCCGAAGTTTTTCCTGAGGATAAATACAACATTGTAAAAATGACACAGAAAGCCGGGGAAATAACAGGTATGACCGGGGACGGTGTCAATGATGCACCTGCACTTAAGCAGGCTGATGTTGGAGTGGCAGTAAGCAATGCGACAGATGTGGCAAAGGCTTCGGCAAGTGTAGTACTGACCCACGAGGGCATAGAAGATATGGTTAAATCAATAAAGATAGGAAGAAGAATATATCAAAGAATGCTCACATACACATTGAATAAAATAATTAAAACCATGCAAGTTGTAATATTTTTAACATTATCATTCTTCATCATAAAGTATTTTATTACCACGCCCTTTGATGTTATATTGCTTCTATTTGCCAACGATTTTGTTACGATGTCGCTTGCAACTGATAATGTCAGGTTCTCAATGCATCCAGAAAAATGGAAGGTAAAATCTCTTGTTTACAGTGCAATTTCCCTGGCAGTTATCGTTATAATTGAAGGTTTTATAGCACTTTTCATTGGAACATACCTTCATCTGGCAATTAACGAAATGCATACATTTATATTTGATATACTTGTGTTTTCTGGCCAATTTACGGTATTTTCTATAAGGGAGAGAAAGAGATTCTGGAATTCAATGCCTTCTGGAATTCTTTTGGCAGCTTCACTGGCTGATTTCATCTTTATTTCAATAATATCCATTTTTGGAATTCTGGTAACTCCAGTACCATTTTATTTTGTGATATATGCCATTCTACTCGGTTTCCTATTCCTGCTTATTATGGATGCCGTTAAAAACATGGTGTTCAGAAAATTCAAATTATAAAACGCTTAAATATTTTTATTGTATATTAAAATAATGAATTATAATATATTTTACATTTATCTAAAACAGGACGATCCAAAAAAATCTACAATGAAAAAACTTGAAAGATATGGCATGGCAAAGAAAATCACCATAAATAAAATGATGGGTAAAATATACCTAACTCCGTTCTCAAAAAATTATTTATTGAATTCAGACAAGGTGAAATATTTAAATGCGGGAATTTCCGTTATAGATGGTTCATGGAATCTTATTAATTCAATAGAAAAAATAGGGAATAAAAACGCGAGAAAATTACCTCTATTATTGCCGGTAAATCCCGTCAATTACGGAAATCCAGGAAAATTATCATCCTTGGAAGCCATTGCTGCTTCATTATATATAATGGGATTTCACGATATTGCAGAGAATATTATATCAAAATACTCATGGGCCGAAAAGTTCTTAATTACAAATAAGGAGCCTCTAAATGAATACTCATTATGTTTAAATAATGAGGATTGCATATACGCAGAAAAATTATTTTTTTAAGTTTCGCTCCATTGACCATCATTCAGTTTGTAGATACCGTTCGTATATTCTTGAAAGATCCCGTAAATACTGTCTCTAAAATTCCCAGGTATTTCCAATAACGGTTCATCTTCAAAAGGCAATATATGAATTCCGTCTACATGGTTATACTGTTTATAGTCTCCTGGCATATAGCCAAGTTTCATTTCGGTAAAATTTATTTCATCTGGGTCGAGTCTTAATCTTGACTTGAACACCCTTTTTTTAAACATTAATTTATCCCCATCGGAATACAATATCTCTGAGGGATCATTGCCATTTGCTTCAATGAATAGCAAAATTCCCATGCATTTTGTACATTTTCCACATGGATATATAACATGATCCCTTTCATGGCATGAATGGCAAGACCTCTGATTTAAATATAAATCATGGTATCTTCTCTCGAGTATTTTTTCCTCAACATAACCCGTTATGGGATAAACAATTGAGTATACCTTTGAATTAATATTTTTTTTCTTAAAATACTGTGTCATCATCCTATTGAAATCGTATGTTTGGTCAAAAATGCCATAGTAATATTTTATCCCATGAAAATCTCCCATGTTTCTTGGGTCATCAAATTCGTCTCCCATTATTATATTGCCTATGCTATTTTTTATTAAATATGGTATTATGCTGAATATATAAACAGGAAATATAAATACCTGAAGCGGGTAATCATCCGCCCTTATATTGATTTTATCTATTTTCAATATCTTAATGTATTTCATCATCTCATGGTAAAACCGATCAATATTTGACCATGTTTTCCTCACATTTTCAAAATTTTTTATATAATAATCATAGGCTGTCTTTGCAGTTAGCCAATGCGATCCAGATTCCTCAAAAAAATATGAAAAATTTTTTCCCTTCACATTAATCTCGTTGAATATGCCATATCCAAGGAGGCTTTCTTTGCCGCCAGAAGACATGATTATTGTGTTATTTTTATCCAGGTCCGGATATTTTCTGCCATTATGCTTTACAGTTGCAATCACTTCTGTAATTCCCGATGCATTGTATTCATTTATATCTTCTTCCTTTGGGATGTATTCTTCCTTGATGAAATCATACCTTCTGTTTATTATCTTATTTATGAAAACCTCTCTGGCATTTATTTTGATAAATTTTTTAATTATATCAAGATCATCTGCTGAAGTTGGATAATCTAGTATTAATTTTCCTGTGAAGTAGGTAAAATTTATTACCGGCATTGTCAAGATAAGACCAGCGATGTTTTCATCAGTATATATATCATCATTGTATGTGAAAATCAATTTAAAATGGTTATTGTCAAATGATATATCTCCTGTGATCCTTCTCCTTTCAATTTTTTCAACACGCACTCGGATTTCGTTTATTGAAATTATATTATCTATGTACATTATAGATCAGATATTACATTCGTAATTCTTTCGAATTCCTCTAATGGATCAAAAACCGGTATTTTAAATTGTTTTTCAATTTTTTCCTTTTCAAGTGGTATTTCCGATTCAAGCATATTCTCAGTATTCAATGCTATGGCTATTACCGGTTTATTTGAAACAAGTTCCAGGACCTTTATATATTTTTCGAGAGGCTCTATTTCGTATCCTGGAAAACCATCATAGAATTTCCTTTTTGGTGCATGTTGAAGTATAATTGCATCAGGCCTCATTGCCCCTATTATTTCAAAGCCGCCAGGATATGCAGGATGCAGTATGGATCCTTGGCCTTCAAGAAACATATAATCCGGTTTTTTCTCCTTCCATGCCTTGTATGTTATGTATTCAAGTGAACCGGCAACAAAATCGTTTATAATTGAGTCCATAACAACTGTATATGGAAAACCCTGCATCCATGAAGTTTGTCCAGTTCCAATCATTTCTGATCTTTTGCCCATGCTTACCATTGTATTGTTCAAATATATTGCGGTTGTCCTTTTGCCTACCGCACTGTCTGTGCCAAGAACTGCAATTTTTCTAGATTTAACCTCCCCAATTTTTCCGGTAAATGGATGTTCATATTTATTGAAAATTTTTCTTATATCAGTTATATTTACATGATATATTTCTGCCATTTTTGATAATTCCAGGTCATCACTTATATATTGGTGGAGGCCGCTAACAATGTTCATACCCAACTTTATGGCTTCCCTTATATACTGTCTGTACTCTGCCGGAAGATAACCCCCATCTGTGGCAACACCTATGATTAGTGTTTCCGTTCCAAGAGCTTTTGCTTCCATTATGCTCGATATGATTTTAATGCCATTTGGTTTTCCCATTAAAACGTAACCAGCATCCATATTATTGTATCTTGAATCTATGACAGCCAATATCTTATATCTTTTTGTAAAACGAACTAGGCCATTTGCTGTTTTGCCATATGTTGTTGCAAAGTAACCTTCCGATAAAACTGTTGCCTTTTCCATATTAACACTTCCCTGTTAATAAAACAACACAGGTTTCCTTATTTATGACTCTCAATGCTCCAGATAAAGCTGAGCATGATGCGGGCAGGACGGATAAATTATAGAATTCCATAAGCCTTGTTGATAAATTTTTCATCTCATCATCCGTGGAATAAAGGGCATAACCATGGGTTTCATAAAGAACGTCCAGGGCATTTTGGCCATCGTATGATCTGTATGCAACAAGAGGCTCATCGATGGGCGTTTCCTTTATATTGCCAGGATTTAAATCACGTATTTTTTTAAATCCATTTAAAAATGAATAAATTATCGGATTTCCATTAATTGTGCTATTTGCAATAAATTTTGGAATTTTATCTATCAACTTTCTCTTATATAAATTCTGGAAGCCTGTATAAATGCCATATAATGTTGTTCCATTGCCAACAGGTACAGATACGTAATCAGGAATATTTTTCATGCTATCATATATTTCGTTGGCAATATTGCCGTATGAAGCGTAATCTATATACGAATTAACGGAACCTGGGCTTGCATCATACCATGAATGAATTTTTGCTCTTTTTCTTATTAAATCTACCATTTCCTCATACTTTATGGGCTCCTCTACCAACTCTGCTCCATATGATGCTATTTCATCTCTTCTTGAAACAGAATATTCTGACGGTATTCCAACAATTGCCTTTATTCCATATTTGTTTGCATAATATGCTATTGATACCCCATAATTACCACATGTTGCAACAGATATTGTATCATATTCTTGAGAAATAGCATTCTTCACATGTTCTTCCGAAATTCTATCCTTTTGGGTTCCTGTTGGATTGTACCCCTCATATTTAAAAAAAAGGTTGGGCTTCTTAAAATTATTTCCAATGTCGGATTCTCTCACAAAAAGGCTACCTGGAGGTTTTTCTTCTGTTTCTATTTCCATTTTTTTCACTGGTTTATGATATTAATATAAAACAATATATAAATTTTTCTTATTTAAATATGCTGTACATTGAGTGCTGGAATTGTAATGGTATTCTTTCCAACAAACACCATGAAATCCTTTGCGTATGGCGTGTTGCTATCATGATTCAGTCGAAATTAATGTTGAAGAAATTTTATGCCCTCACTGTAATTTAAATAGTTATAATTTCAAGGCCATAACTTTCTGATATTTCCTTAATTATCTGTTTTACTCTACCCTTTGACCCATGGGAGTCCATTAAAAATCCCTTACAGGCTGGTGTTTTTTTAATAGCATTTTCTATTTCGTCCTTCTGTATGAATTCATGAACATATTTTGGTATGATATGCCCTATATTTATATTATTTTTAAAAAAATAATCGCTTATCTTGGGTGAGTAATGTCCTCCGCCAATACCCACATAACTACTATACTTCATGGGTTCTCCCATTATTATTGAATTTACCATGATTTCTTGAATGTCCTCTCTTCCCCATTCATTTTCAGTGGTTCCTATTTCAATAAAGAATGAGGGCTTTTCCAGATATGGGCCATGATGTGTTGCTTCAAACGTCACCTCAAAATCATTTCCATTGTAGTTGTTTTTTATATATCTTAACGAAGCACCCATTCTTTCAGGATTGCTTGGAACAATTTCATTGTCATAACCACCAAGTTCGGCCTTCCTGAAATTTCCTATTGGATGCACTGTAAGAGATTTTACATCCGCCCTTGATGAATGCTTCGATAAAAATATCACCGAATCGACATCTCCATTGATATTTTTCATGTCCTCATATATGTGCAGATTATCTATCATCTGTAACCTGAAATTTTTATATTCATAAATATTATCATTAACATCTTTAAAATTAAATATTTCCAGCAATTTATTTGACATTGACATGCTTGCTTTATCTTTTCTGGATGCAATTAATAAAATCATAAGTACCTTATAAAACACATATATTATAATTTTTTTAATTTATTAATAAAATATTTACGACAATAATATTGGTAATTACCAATTAAATAGGTACATTTAAATAAAAAGATTTGACTAGGAGCTTATGAAAACTAAAGCAGTAATAGCAATAATATTGGTTATTGTAATGGTTCTGTCTGTGGCGGCGATAGCCGTGGTAGACACTGGAAATCCAAATGCAACTGCATTTGGTGGATCGGGTAAAACTCAATTAAAGGGTATCAATTCCACAATAGGTTCCCATTTTAAAAATCAACATAATTACGGTGCAAAGTTAACATACAATTCTACATCAGGAAATATTACAGGAAAATACCTGAGAGCAATGTTTAAGAATGGAGTTTTTACAAATGTGGAATATAATTTAACATCAAAGGTAATGATATCAAGTATGTATGCAAATGGTTCGAGCATTTCTAGCTTTCCCCGTTCAGGGAGTTTTTCTGGTGCCAATATCATAGGAAGCATGTTTATATATCGTAATTCCTCTTCTTTCTTTGTAATGCATAACAATCCCGCAATTGAAAGCAGCATATTCGTTAATAACGGAACACTAACTCTTAACATACCTGTAAATGCAACAATATACAACACAACAAACAATGTTCAGGTAAATGCATCAGCAGAGTCAAACATGAATTCCCAGGTAAACACAAGTTTGTTCAAATCCACATCGTCCAACAATATGATGTTTGGATTTAATCATAAAATAAATGCTGGAAGGAATATGATAATAATAGATAACAATGGTACAATAATGATGCTATTCATTCACAATGGCAATTTTACAATACATAATCATATGATAAAAATAAGCAATAGTAAAGGTCCATTAATGGTTAACTTTGTTGTCCCACCTGGAATGCAAAATTTATCATCAAATCATACATTTGCCAAAAACGTAATTAAG
>JAJZZW010000076.1 GCA_021797385.1 Thermoplasmata archaeon
CTGGACCGTAATGATGAAGCCGTTAATGAGTTTAATATAGCAATTAAATTAAATCCAAACTTCCTTGACTCCTACTATAACAATGCAGTTGCATTGAAGCATCTGGGGCGATATGATGAGGCATTGAAAAATATAAATGTTGTTTATAATCCCAATGAAGTAGAACCGTTTACAATTTATGTTGAGCTCATGTATTTACTCGGGCATGAAGGGGAAGTCAAAAAGGCATTTTCAGAGGCATTTGAAGAAGGAAATATTACCAAAGAAGATATTTCTGAAGAACTGAATAATCAATTAAATGGTAAGAATTCCAGGCATGAGGAAAAGGCAATAAAAAAAATTCTGAAGCTTTATTCCTAATAATGTGGATTTCTAAAATTATTAGGTGATGATGCTATGTAAGCTGTGGAGGAAAGGGGCTTTTCCCTCCAGCAAATGCAGAAGGCTTATCCGTTTCACGATAAAACAATATCAAATTTATGACCAGAATAATATAAGATTATTTCATAAATCACCATGGTAGATATTATTTTTGATCAGGCGACCTATCCTGCTTCAAACTCCGATACTGTCGCCTCAGGATTTTTAACAGCCACAACACGCAGACGTTTGTAATCAATGTACCATTTGCCATTCCTGTACAGTATTGGACGACTTATTTCTATAACACGTTCTATCACCGCTGTACGTGTCTGTTCCTTGAGTCCAGCAAGGTAACTTCCGCCAAATCCATTCAGCCAGTGCTCGAGTCCTTTATCTCCATCAGGCATCTCAGTGGGGCGATCGAAGTGAAGGGCGTATTTAGTATCAAACCCTTGTTGCTCCAGCAATAAAGTATATTCTCCGATGCTGGGAAAGTACCACGGATCGCGATCTGGTGCATTAATACTAACTTCCTTTAAGGCTACCTTCAAAGCACTAATAACAGTAGCTATATTTCCTTTTCCTCCGAACTCTACAACAAAGCGGCCACCCGGGAGCAGTGCCTCCCAAACGCATCTGGCAACTTTGGCAGGGTGCTTCATCCAGTGTAAGGCAGCGTTTGAAAAGACAGCATTAAATTGTTGATCCATATGGAATTCTTCTGCATTGCCCACCTTAAATTGTAAGTCGGGATACTTTCTACGGGCCTGCCGAATCATCGAATTAGAGAGGTCGATGCCCTGCACTGTTGCTCCAGCCGAGGCAATTTCATTGGTCAAATCGCCTGTTCCACAGCCCAAATCGAGAATTTGTTCTCCCTCTGTTGGTTGTAATAATGAAACAACGTCTTTCCCGAAATCTGATACATAACCAAGCTTACTGTCATAGTGTTCTGCATTCCAAGTATTTTCTTTCAACTTATCTCACCATTGTAAATAATAAAAATTCGAATTAATACGACGATACAGGTGAAAACCTATCATACCGGCTGGTGTTTCTCCGATTTATTATAATAAAAATATCGTACACAATTATTTAAAGATTTACTAGCTTTCTTGGACCCAATATGGCTAACCAGTCTCCAGTATCAAGTACTTTTTTTATTATATTGATTTCAATAGATCTATCAAATATGTTTTCTACACTATCCCTTGGTTTTTCTGTGAAAATTACTTTGTCCTCCAAAGTAATATCATAGATAGTTAAATAATTAACGATAATGGAAGCTAAAATCAACAATCTCTGGAAGATTTGTTATCTACAATATTTTGTGTAAATATTAACACCTGTTAATGATAATATGATTTTTAAATAACAGGTGGAAATACCTGTTTTGAAGGACAACAATGATAAAATCCAAATATGGCAATATACACACATCTATTACCGAATAGGCAATAAACAGAGTTGTGAAAGAGAGGTTAGGGAATATAATGCGGATAGAGCAGGAGCAATTGTGGTTAGAGAACAGTTATATAATGAACTGGGCCTATAAATGCAATGACAGAATCAATAGAAGGAATTATTTATCAATCCGTATAATATGATAAATGATTTATTATAGAATTTGCCGAGCTCAAATAGCAACTTTTTGTATCATATTATCATTTCGCTGGATAAAAACTATCATGCTCTATTAAATTTACTGACTTACCAGAATTTGATTTGGCTGCCATAAATATAGATCCAGCAAGGAAGATGCTGAAATATGCTGACCATACAATATTCAATATGATAGCAATTTTCAATAAATGATTATTTATGCTGTAATACCACAATAGACCGGCCAGTATTGCAAGCATTTCCAGCAATAATATAACAATCTGTGGTATAGCAATATTTGCATGGCTCCTGCCCTCGCCCTTGGGTGTAACGTTGAACGACTTCTTTTTTCCTGAAACAGCATTGATAAAGGATATGAATATGTACGGGAAAGCCAGAATCTCCACGCATTGATGCATGTAAAAAGATTTTATGCTATATTTATCTGTGTTTCTCATTGTATAAACAAATGTTATTACAGTTATGAGAAGTATAGGATAATAAATTATTATGTACATATATAAATTTACACTTAAAAAAGCGATCCTGAAAAGCAAAAAAATAATCGGTGCGATAAGCATCATAAGCATGACTGGACCCGATTTAAGCCAGTACAGATATCCAGATAAATAATCGTTAAATTGCCCGAATTTTAAATTGCTTTTCATTAAGGTAGGTAATAACTGAAAACCACCCAAAGACCATCTACCCTGTTGTTTCACATATGCTAATGCATCCTGGGGAGGCTCACCGTACCATATGCCATAGAAGTCGGCATATACAGACTCATATCCTTTATCATGAAGCATTACAGATGTTGCAATATCCTCTGTAACAGTATCATCCTTCAGGCCCCCTACTTCCAGCAATGCGTCTATTCTATAAATTGTTCCAGAACCCAGGCTGAATGCAGATACTTTATTTCTTCCCCTCATAACTACATGCAAAAATGGTATCTGCTGCGCTGCCGCACCCTGGGAAATTAATGTTTTAATTTCTGTGTAAGACTGTGGCACCTGGACAAAGGCTACATTCGGATCGTTGAAATACTGAAAAGTCCTCAGAAAGAAGTCAGGGACCGGTCGCTGGTCTGAATCAAATATGGAAATAAGATCATATTTATGTCCGTAGGTGAATAATGCACTATTGATTGCACCGGACTTATAGCCCTTGCGGTTTACCCTGTGTATATAATAAATATTATTATTTAAGCAGAACTTTTTCAGAGACATCGATATACTGTAATCTGTGGAATCATCCAACAGGTACAAATCGCCATAATTATTTAATGCTGATTTTACGGTAATCAATGTTCTTTTCACCATCTCTGGAGTTTCATTGAATGATGTAACGCACCCCATTACATTTCGTAAAACTGATACCTCGCTGTTATGAATACGATAATCCTTTGAATTCTTAAAGTTCCTGTAAAATACTAAAAACGTAAAAATACCGAGGGAAATTCCCAGCCATAACAAGTAATTAAGCCAGATAAAATATATATTATTTACCGTAAAATATGTAACAATTCCGGGAATTACGAATATTATTAAAAAAATTCCTATGTTCTTTGTTTTCATATCAAATCGCATTCTTTTCTATTGAAACATCAATATAATTATTCTCAATTTTTGTTTTAATTATTGTATTAACATACATTGAAAGGTTCTCCACATAAAATTCATTGTCTGCAGTAAGCAGTAAGAGCTGCTGTTTATTTATTGAATTCATGAACTGGAAGAATACACGCCAGAATTCATTTTCATAGATTATGCTACTGCCCTTTTTATGCACGGGAACCACATCATCGATCTTATATACTATAATAAGTGAATTGTCAATATCCTTGATGCTGTTCTTAATTTCAACATATAATTTTCCTGCAAGCGTCATCGCCTGGCCAACGTCTGTAACAAGCCTCTGCCTGAAATATGCCGGTGATAACAGGAGTATTTCTGTATCCTCATCGATATTCAGCTGATCCCTTATATCCCTTTCCCTTGATGTTGCCAGTATAATTATATGTCTGCTATTATTCCTTGCATATTTTATTATTTTTGATAAAAGCATGATTTTTTTGGTACCCCGTTCATCTGATAGAAGTGCTATTCCACTGGAGACAGATATGCTTAATATTTTTCCTTCAGATTCAAAACTGAAGTCATGATTCTTGTCACCACTGGATGAAAGAGGATTCTTTATGTTTTTTATCTTCCCCGGAAATAACCTTGCAAGAAATCCCCCCGCCTTTTTATTTAAAGATTTTCCATTGGCCTTACTACTTTTTTCATTGTCCAGATTTTCTTTTACAGATGTATTTGCAGAGCTGTGGTATGAGTAATCCTCCTCAACGATGAAGGGAAAAACGATATTGTATAAATTGATAACCAGTGAATCATAATTGCCGGATTTCAGCAGATTTATTATCTCATTTGCCATGCCTGAACGGTTAAAACTTATATTATTCTTCTCTGAATATTCGTTTAATATCCTTATTACACTCTTTTTGTTCCGTAAAATGGTTGTTATATATTTCAGCTGGTCCTCACTGTATATCTTATGATACTTCACGTATGCTCTTGCTATAATATCCGGATCAATAAAATCCTCCACAGTGGATTCATCAACCCCTATTTTTGATGGTATTAATTTAACATGATCATCTATGTTCATCCTTGTGAGCTTATCCTTCAATGACCTTCCATATTCACTATCATTAAGGACAATATAGAAGGGGAAATTATTGTAGCGTGCCCACAGGGCATATGAGTATATGCTTCCCTTCTCATTCTGCCCGATGAAGGCAACGTCAGCACTTCTAATATTATTCTTGACAACATTGTACCTGTCCCATATAAAGTTGAGTATAACCTGGTCTGCAATGGATGAAACAAAGAATATTGTTTTATTCACAAAAAATGAATCCAGAATGCCATAGCCAAGTGCTGCCCTTACCGGGGCAAGTACATCCTTCTGCTCTTTCCAGTCATTCTGCAAGCTAAGTAAATCAACGATTTTTGTGGATGTATTTGTTCTGGATAGAAGCAGTATACTCTCAGGTATATCCAGTGGAATGAAAAAAGGGAGATGTGTGGTATAAAGTATGTATATATTAGCCGGCAATGCCTCCCTGAGAAATTCTAGGAAATTTTTCTGCTTTCCCGGATGAAGCAGCACTCCGAGATCATCCAGAAGCAAAAATGAGTTATGGTAATTACCGTTCGTACTTGAATTCAAATTTATGAACACACTCAGGAACCATTGAAATCCATCACTCTCCATACTTGGAGGAACAAAATAATTCCTTGCCATCTCAGGCGTGATCATGATAAGAAGCATGGGTTCCTTTGCATTTTCAAATCTGATTTCGAGTTTTCCCTCATCCCGGCCCCACACATCTGAGAGCTTTTTGCTAATAATATTACTCGCCTTCTCAAAATATGTGATCTTCTGGTCAACATCCAGGGAATCAATAATGTTGAGGTTAATTTGTGCCATTTTTAATAAATTTATGAATGTTTTATGTTCGTCCGGGTTTTCATTCAATTCTGTAAGTGTTACCTTATCCTCCAGTCTTTCATATGCGGAAAAGTATACAAATCTTGGGATACTCTTTAGCGGCTCAGGTATTTCCTTGCCTGCTATTCGTGTCATGCACTCATCAACTGTACGGGTCAGGTCATCCTTTAATTGATTACCAGTTGCTATAGCCTTGATTGTATCAAGTAACATAAAAATTTTATTATAATCCATTCCAATATCTAACATACTTTTGATTTCCCTGATACTGACCAGGATCTGTGATGATATTTCATCATCGTTCAGGTCACGTGCCAGTGCATCAAGCTTGTCGATATATTCAAAGATATCAGAGGTTAAATTAATATTGTATTCCTTTGTTCCCTGTTTTATGTGGTATGACGAATCATAATACTTCGTTATAGTAATATTTTCATCATCGTTCTTTTTTATCGGCGCAAATTCAGCCTCAATAATTTTAATTTTATCACCAGAAATCTCTTTATTCATATAATCAAAGCTGATATCCCCTAACTGGGTCAAATCGAATTTATTGAAGGTTTCATCATAATTCAATTTCTCCAGGGCATTCAGCAGACTGCTTTTTCCGGCCCTATTGGAACCTATTAATACCGTTGCCCTGTTTTTTATATCAATATATCCTGAGTCTATTATTGACCTGAAATTCATTACCCTAAATTTTATTAATTGCCATTTCGTTGTAGATTTTATATTCAACGCTTTTGAATCAACACTTATTTCTGTCATACCATGTCAGTCATATTAATAGAAAATAATATTTAAATTTATAGATTATAGAGTAACTATCTGACTTTTTCTAATAGATAAAAAATGATTTACGTGTACCCCATAATGATAAATAGTATCTGCTTTTGAACATCTTTTCAATCTATAGGGGCAATTAAATTAGCTGAATTTTTTCTGAATTAATACTTGTAATTCAGCACTGACGTTTTAAGATACTAATTATATTTAGCTCAATACATTAGAAGTTATGCAGTATAAAATGAATTTCACAAAAATCTACATTCAATAATAACATTAATACTGAATATGAATAAATATTAAATAAAGTGAATAAATATAACATAATGAAACCACTTTCAAATAAGATTACTGTTCCACTTTTGATAATCGCTATAGGATTTCTTGTATATTATCTGATAGCACTTATCACAATTCTCACAGGAATTGCGCAACTAGTTGGATCCATATATACGCTTTACATTTCCACTTTTATTATCTTTCTTTTAGTACTGGGACTTGTTTTTTCCATCAGATCAAGAGTTTCCTGGGAAGGTAAGCATATAAACTAATATTTTTAACCGTGGAAATAATTACAAAATTTTTAACACGGTTTTTATATTTTTCAGGGTTTTTTCATAATCAAACCACTGTAGATTTTTGGATATATCCATGAGTTCTGGAGCACTTAAATATACATAATATGGAAGCAGCGTAAATTCTATAGCTCCAAGGTTTTTAACCAATCTTTTCATTTCACTGTAATGTTCCATGAATTTATTCCTATTACCGCTTTTAAGATACATTAGACAGTAACTTCCCCGTGCATAAACCATACCACCAGGATATTTAATTTGTTCCTGTGTTGCCAGAGCCAGGTCAGAATATTTTAAGCTATCAGAAAAGTTGTCCTTCATGGAACTGGCTATAGACAATGCTGCATAAGTTTTGCCGTATTCTACCGGCGCATTCAGGTTCAAGTTAATCTCCATTGATTTTTTTCCATACTCTAAACCTTTCTCCGGATCGAACCAGCAATAGGATTCTGCAAGATTGTTGTATAATTTACCCTGCAAACCTAAAATGTTGAATTTCCTTGCCAGATTCATAGCATTAAAATATTTTTCAATAGCATCCTCAAACATAAAATTAAACCGGTAAATATGTCCTTCTATTCTAAGCATTTCTGCAAATAATACAGAATCCGTATTCGCTTCGCCATATGTAGAGTCCATTCCATTCATTGCATCAGAGAATTTGCCAAACAGGAAAGTAAGGTCTCCTATTTGATTCTGGGATTTAAGATAAAGTTCCTTATCCTTATTGCTATTATACTTTTCAGAGATTGCCTTAAATATGGCCAGCGCATCCGAAAATCTCCCCATAACCCGCAGTGTGTCTGCTCTATAATATGATACATAATCTTTATAACTGCCAAATAATGGATTTTCGGAATTAATATTTTCCAATATTTTAATGCTTTCCTCCAGCATTCCGATTCTTCTGAGATAGGCAGCAAGAAGGAATTGAATGCGATCATCTTCCGGATGCTTTTTAATAATTTGACCTGAAATGCTACCAACTATATTCCAGTATCCGGCATCAATAAGGAATATTGAAAGTTCGATAAATTTCTCACCTATGTTGATAGGCGGTTCAGGTATATATGAAAGGAGATTCATAACATTCGGATAAAAAACTACAATTGAATCATAGGAAATACTATGTTTATTATCGTTGAGATAGTTTATTACACCTGAAAAAATTTTATCCATAATTCTGGATTTGCCATTAATTGTAGGATTATTTATAACATATTCATAAAAATTATCGTGTACTTTGTATATACCTTCTATATCTTCGACTTTCAGAACGAATGAATGGTCAATTATTTCTTCAAAGTTTGAAAGGGCAACCGGTATATTGAGTTTCTTGACCAGAATCTCAAATATGTTAAAATCAAAAAAATGAAGGTATGATAAGGCCGTGAACAGTGTCCTCTCATCATCCGAAAGGTGGGATAGAAACCTCGGTATAATTTCATTTGTTGGAATTATAAAATCATATCCTGATATATTGTTATCCTTATTTCTCAAATAAATTTCAACACAGAGGTCAAGATACAGGGGAAGTCCTTTGCTACTTGTTATTATGGACTTTCTGATAGATTCGTCTGTAATGGGCACTGATTTAAGGAAATAGTCAGA
>JAJZZW010000077.1 GCA_021797385.1 Thermoplasmata archaeon
TCTTCCCAGTATTTTCTGATCTCGTTTTCGATATCAATTAATCCTCTATTTACATCTATATTCTGGTAAAAATTCTGAGTCATTACCCGATTAGTAATAAAATGTATTTATTATTTTTTATAAATACACAGATGCTAAAAAAATCAATTCCTGTATTTGCTGTATGAATATATAAGGTCTATCAGGTTCTTTTCCATTTTTTCATTTATCGTGCCATCGTTTTTCTTTTTAATTATGTAATCCTTGGCATCTTTTATGCCTTTTTTGGACGTTATAGAATATATGCTCCCTCTGACAGCCCCCCTTACACTATCTGGTAGTTCTTTCAGAAGTGTTCCCAGCATATAGTTAAATTCGTCTTCCCTTCGCATATCAAGTTTCTTGACGGCTTTTTCCCCATTATTCTCCTTGTAATTTTTATTTACCCTGGCACCGTATTTTTTGTATTTGTAATTGGACATTCAATTTTATAGGTTAAATTTATATTTAAGATTTGTTAATTTTTCCTTTCCCTGCGTAATGCTATAAACATTATATACGAGAAAAAAATATAGTTTAAGGTTTGATATTATGAAAATGCCAAAACAAATAAAAACTTACTGTCCATATTGCAAAAAACATACAGTACATGATGTTGAGAGGGTTCGTAAGAGGAAAGCCAGTGAATTGAGAGCCGGCCAGAGGAGATTCAGAAGAGTCACCTCCGGATACGGTGGTTTCCCGAGACCTAGATACGAGGGCAGGGAAAAACCCACAAAGAGAATTGCCCTCAAATTGAAATGCACGGTATGCAAGAAATCAATAACCCCTCCGACACAGAGAGCTAAGAAATTCGAAATAGTGGAGGCGTGAATATGGTAGATGAATTCAAAAAATTAAAGGATACCGGGAATAACTTCCTGAAAATAAAATGCAAGAGCTGTGGCAATGAGCAGATTGTGTATTCAAAGATATCTTCGATTGTTGTATGCAATATCTGCGGAGCCACAATAGCCAGACCGACAGGATCTACCCTTGAAACATCTGGAGACCTTGTTGAAAAGGTAAAATTATAGGTATATTATGTCCAAGGAAATGCCAGAAGTTGGGGATCTTGTAGTTGTTACGGTAAAGGAGGTTCAGAACTACGGAGCCATTGTCCAGCTGGATGAGTATCCAGGAGTGTCAGGATTTATACACATAGCCGAGGTGGCTACAGGTTGGATAAAGCATATTAAGGATTTTGTAAGGGTTAATCAGCGAACCGTTTGCAAGGTATTAAATGTAGACCCAAACAGAAGACATGTTGACCTTTCCCTGAAAAGAGTGAATGAGCACCAGAAGAGAGAAAAAATAGAGGAATGGAAAAACGATCAGAAATCCTATAAACTGCTTGAGATAGTGGCAAAGGAAGCAAATATAAATGATAATAGTAAATTAAAAAATATAGAAGAGTACCTCATATCGGAATACGGAAGTGTTTATGATGCCTTTTTTGAGGCAGCGTCTGCCAAAGATTTTATGGAAAACACAGAAGAACCGTGGAAAGATGTTTTTATTAAGGTTTCAAGGGAGAATATATCCATACCCATGGTGAAAATAGGAGGTGAAATAGATATGTATTCACTTGCACCGAATGGTGTGGAACTGATCAGGGATGCACTTGATATAAACGATGATGGTAATGTGGAAATTACATATGCCGGTTCTCCCAGATACAGGATTTCTGTAGTAGGCGAGGATTATAAATCTGCTGAAGAAATATTGAAGAACGTTCTTGAAACAGTTTCCACCAGATGCAAAAAGAATGGCATATCCTATAGTTTTATCAGGGATGAGCAATGAAAACACTTATACGCAAATGCCCACATTGCAATTTATATACAATGAAGAACATATGCCCGGTATGCGGTGAAAAAACTGTAATGGCAATACCCATGAAATATTCACCATCGGATAAGTTCCAACAATACAGAATAAAATTATTAGAGGAGGATAACAGTGGAAAAAATAATGATTAAAACCTATGAAGAACCTGAGTTGAAATCACCTATATTTGTGGGGGGACTTCCGGGCATAGGCAACGTGGGTAAAATTACGGCGGATTATTTCATAGATAAACTTAAGATGGAAAAAATAGCAGATATATATTCAGAATTCCTTCCCCCGCAGGTATTTATTTATGACAATGTGATCCATCTAGTAAGAGTGTCTATTTATTATAAAAAAACAGGTAAGAAGAATGATCTCATATTCCTTACGGGGGATTTCCAGGGGACAACGCAGGAAGGGCAGTATGAACTTTCATATGCCATACTGGAATTATTAAAAAAATATGATGTCTACAGGGTTTACACACTTGGCGGCTACAGTGTTGGAAAAATAGTTGAAAACCCTCGCGTGCTGGGTGCCGTCAGTGATAAAAAACTTATAAAACCACTGGAAAAAAACGGCGTTGTTTTTCCTTCAGGAGAGCCCAGTGGCGGGATAGTAGGATCTGCAGGACTCATACTCGGCCTTGGAACTGAAATGTTTTCAGTACCCGGTGCATGCTTCATGGGGGAAACATCGGGATATTTTGCGGACCCAAAGAGTGCCAGAGCAATAATAATGGTTCTTTCCAGAGTTTTGAAGACAAAGATTAACCTCAGCGACATTGACGAAAAAACCAAACAGCTTGAGGACATAACAGAAAAAATGAGGCAGGAAGCCCAGAACAAGAACTCAAAGGAGGATCTTGGATATTTCGGATAAGTTTATAGATAATAAAATTAATTTATATGGATCATACCATCTTTCTGGTATATTTTTGAATACTTGGTTTTTGATTTTCGCATGATTTATATGTTATATATTTATATATTGATTGCATTACAATAATAGATGAGAGCCGAAGTTTTTAAGGCAGGCAATATCAAAAAACTGAAAAAAAATTTTAATGGCATTGACGATTATGACAAACCTGTGTATGCCATGGTAATAAACCTATTCGATGCATTTCCTGAACGTATATCAGTAATAAAGGTTTACCGCGATAGCGATATAGATTTAAAAATAAGAATGGGAAATAAGGATTATAGATACATAAAAATTGTGAGCTCCAGTGATGGCATGTTTGAAATAATGAAACTCACACTTGATGAACGGAAGATAGGAAAAGCAAGTCTGTATGATATGATTCACAGGGATATGGATATAGGTACCCAGCTTTCACGGGAAACAAGAAATGAAATACTGAAATATATAGACTTCAACAGGAACAGGAAGAAACTTCTCTATATACTCAACGACAGGGAGAATAACGGCTATTATATTATGAAGGAAACGACTATCAAGGATATAATACTGCATGATATTGAATATATGTATGCCAGGGATAGCTCGTACAGGGTTTACAACGGCACTGTTCCTGTAAAGTTTATAAACGATTACTGGGTGGGCTATCTCAAAAGGAGGAAAAAAACGGAGAAGGATGTGTGGAAATCACTTATTACAGGTTAATATTATAATACAGAGAATCTGTAATTTACTTAAGGCAAATTATGAAATAAAGGTTAACTACTCAGGCAAAAAATTATTAAATATATTGATTATATGTTACAATGGACTATGATGTTGATGTTGCAATAATGGGCGGAGGCCTCGCCGGAATTTCAGCAGCAATTACTGCTGCTAATAAGGGGCTTTCAGTTATAGTTCTGGAGCGTGGTGAACGTTCCGGATCAAAAAATGTTTCCGGTGGCAGGATGTATATTCATTCTCTTGAAAAGCTACTGGGAAATAGATTCAGGGATGCTCCTCTGGAACTTCCCATAAAGAAAGAAACGTTTGAAATTTACACAGAAGAGAAGAAAATAAGTTTTTCGTTTGAAAATAAAGAGACAGAGAACAGTTATTCCATACTCAGATCAAAATTTGATACCTGGTTTGCATCGGAAGCAGAAAATATGGGCGTTCCAGTATCATATTCCACATTAGTCAGCGGAATTGACCGGGAGGATGGTGGCCTGGTTTTAAGAAGCGATAGGGGGGATATAAGAACACCGCTCCTAATAGAAAGCGATGGAGCAGCAGCCTTTGCATCCAGATATCTTGGACTTGTAAAGGAAAAACAGTTTTCAATGCAGCCCGTTGAAAAACTTGAAAATAACCCGGATTTTATGCCGAGACAGTTCATGGTAGGTGTAAAGGAAATTATAGACAAAAAAACTGAAAATACTTACGGTGAGGCAAGAACCATTCTCGGGCTTTCTGGGGATATAAAAGGCGGTGGTTTCTCATACACAAATAAAGAAACTACATCCATAGGACTCACACTGAAGCTGGACTCACTTGAAAAGCATAAGGAGAAGGCCTTTGAGTTAATAGAGGATTTCAGGGAAAAACTCGGAATAGAAGGAAAACTACTTGAATATTCTGCACATTTAATACCATTTTACCGGTTTGACAGCCTTCCTCCCAGATATGCGGACAATTTAATGGTTACCGGTGATGCTGCTGGATTCCTGATCAATGATGGATTTACCATTCGTGGTATGGATAATGCAATAGAATCGGGCAGGCTGGCAGGTGATGCGGCGAAAAAAATATTCGATTCCGGTGATTATCGGGACACATTTATCTATGAACAGATGCTGGAGGATAGCTTCATACTGAAGGATATGAAGGCCGCCTCAAGGATATCAACGCTGTTTGGCAATGAAAGAACTTTTGATGCCTATCCAAAAATGATGGCTGGTATAATGGAAAGAATGTTTTCTGTTACGGATAATCCCAGAGAGAACATAAAAGATGTTATGCGTGATGAGGTTAAAAAGAACGGCATCGGATATTATACACTTATAGAAGATATGTTAAAGGTGATATAATGGAGCTAATTAAAAGGTTAGGATTGAATAAAAATGAGGTTGGTAATACAAGCCATATAACTGTAAATACAGATATATGCAAAACATGTATAGATAAACCATGCATAAAAGTATGCCCGGCAGGTACATATGAAGATGATAAGGAGAATGGAATAACAGTTCATTATGAAAGATGCCTGGAATGTGGTGCTGCACTCTATGCATGCCCGTTCGGTGCGCTTGACTTTAAATATCCTGAAAAGGGGGTAAGCTATATCTACGGATAACCTTACTGATTTTTTTCACGTCCCTTGATTATTTCTTTTTTACAGCTGCAAAGTGAAAAATCGCAGGATTTTATTGCGAATTCTGGGCAAAGGTCTAGATTATCCGGATTCCTCGTTGCAACTGCCTCTCTTATTTCCGAAATAGCTCTATTGCAAATGTTTATAATTTTATCTGTGTCAAAATAAATATCTCTTGCAACAACAATATTGCCGAGCCTGGGATACACTATTATTAAAACTCCCTCCCTCCTATTTCTCCTTGCACACATTATTGCCAACTCTGAATAGTATGTATCAGGTAATCTGCCGGGATAGATAGAATTGTTAATTTTGAGCAAATAGGGAACTATGGAATTTTCATCATACATATTTTTAATAATATACTTGTCATCCCCGTAAAGCGGAAGCTTTGAAATCTTGTTTATTTCAGAAATCTCACTCCCGCTTGCGCTGAGTGCTGATCCGTTTATGGAATCTATCATAAAGAATTTAATATTGTTTTTTTCATAGTATGAGGAGGGTATAGATGCACCGGTATCAGAATGCCTGGAATCTCCGATGATTTTATGGTAATACTTTCTCGGGTAGATAAGATCATAAAATCTCAGGTCTAAATTCACTGTATCTCCTGCATATATGGATGAAAGAAGAGATTCCATTTCATTATCCTCAACAATGGTTGCCACATTTCTTGCCCATGAGGATTCTACCGGCCGCAATGAATGACACATACAAACGCCAGCCTCGGAAAACTGGCACCCATATCCGAAGTATGAACATCTGGGAAAATCACTTATATCTCCGTTCTCTATTCCTCTTTTTATTAGTGAAAATCTGAATACCATTTCATTTTCTATTGCACCAAGGTCTTTAATGGATATACGGTAAACGTGGAATTTGCCTTCGGTAAAAAATACAAGGAAATTATCCTGCGTAAAATTTCGATTCATTGCTGCATAGAAAAGCAACTGCTCTAGATCCGAACGGTAAATGCTGTATAAATTTTCAATGCTTACTCTGTCAACATTTTTAGTTTTAAATTCTACAATTGAATCATAAATCATGAAATCAGCCCTGCCAACAACATTCAAACCCATCTGTGTTGCAGTAAGAATAATTTCAGAACCTGAAAATCCAGTTATACGTTCAAACCACTGCCTGGCCAGAAAGTGCACTTCTTCCCCGTACTTCATTCTTGAATTCAGGCTTTCAGGTATGGCAATATCCGGATATTGCCTGGAAAAGTATGAATGCACCGGGTTTATCAAATCAGTTACATATAGATAATCAGGAGCTGTAAAGCTTTTTATTTTTATTCTATCTTCCAGTATTTTAGAAATATAGGTATCATCCTCCTCACTTATAATTGATGATTTTATATCCTGTAAAAATGACATATTTATATATCATAATCTGGTTAAATAAATTTTGTCTATAGAAATCTTAAAGAGCGGATAAACGCGAAAAATCTATTCTACTTAGTATTAAATTTCGATGTGTTAACATCTACTATATAAACATTTCAAAAATAGTTACTATAATACATATAAAAAAGTTATGTTGTATGGAATTGTTATATATGATTATGGATATATTTAAATATAACAATTGTATCCATTTCTATGGATGTTAATGAAAAACAGGCCTTGACAGGTAGAGTAGAACATTTTGGAGCTGAATCTGCAAAGGCAACTACATCACAGTTTTTTGGATTTTTGCTTGATGCGTTTGATTTGACAATGATACTAACAACTGCACCGATACTGGCATATGTTTTGCTGCCACCATCGACTGCACTGCTTGGGACATTTACGATTATATTCGCATATTCGTTGACAATTATTTTCAGGCCGCTGGGATCGGCAATTTTGGTAACATGGGCGATAAAATAGGCAGGAAAAAGGATCTTATTATAACAATACTGGGATTGGGAATTGTCAGTACATTAACATCGGCATTGCCGACATATGCAAGTGTAGGTATATTTGCATTTGTTTTGTTTGTTATAATAAGAATGGGAGTCGGAACTTTTGCCGGTGGGGAATATGCTGCAGGCCATCCCTTCGTCATGGAGTGGACACCGCTGAGGTTTAGAGGATTGATAAGCGGCGTAGTTCAGGGAGGATTTTCATTTGGTGCATTATTAGCTGCAGCAATTGTTGCCATATTTACAGGTTATTTTGGTATAGCAGCAATAAAAGCATATGCCTGAAGGTATTTATTTTTAACAACATTGATACCAGTTTTCATAGCATTAGTTGTAAGATTAACAATGAATGATACACCGGCATTTAATAATCTTAAAAAAGAGAAAAAAATAAGAAAAACTCCACTTACAGACCTTTTCAGGAAAGAATATAGAAAAGATTTCTTTCAGGTTATGATATTTATGACCGGTATGTTTTTCTTTGCATATTCATTATTTGCTTTTGTTCCAACAATACTTGAATCAAAGCCGAGCATTCTATCATTTGGAAGTGCGACAACAATATATACTTATTCCTTGGTTTCTGCGTTCATAGGGGCAATATTTTTCGGTGCACTTTCCCAGAAGGTGGGAAGAAGAAGATTACTATTAATCTGGTCAATACTGACATTGATACTTGCGGTTCCGGCATTTTACGGAATATTTTACGGTGCAAAGACTGGAAATGTGATGTTAACATATATATCTGTCCTAACTGCAGGCTTCATAACACAGGCACCATGGGGCATAGTTCCTGTATACCTGTCAGAGAGATTCAAAACGTCCATGAGGTCCTCTGGAGTCGGCTTTGGCTATTCTTCTGGAATATTCATAGGTGGTTGGTTTTCCATATATGTGCCGTTGATGCACCAGTATTTGTTTTCATCAATAGATACACCCACAAATATATGGTTTTCAACTGCAGTACTGTTGATGATAGGTGCCGTAATAGTGGGTATAGGTCAGTATATAGGCCCTGAACCAAAAGGTACAAGGTTAACACCGGAAATATATACCGAAAATATAGAAGAAAATAAACCAGTAGAAACTTCAACACTCTCTACTGAAGAGTAAAAATATGTTAATTGAAAATAAAAATTTTATTATTTCATTTATCACTTATCTACTACATTTTTGTTACACCCTTCATTATACATTTAGATAATTATATAAATAAGGAATAAGATATTATTTAGTATCTTACCAGTTTCCAATACTTAATCTTTGTCCTACCATGTCATATTTATAGAATGATTTAATTTTCAATTATTATGAAAACAGTGAAGAAGATACTGAAAAAACCGGCAAATGAAATATCAGAAT
>JAJZZW010000078.1 GCA_021797385.1 Thermoplasmata archaeon
GTATTTATTTTTCCTGGAATTTGTTGTATTGGGAATAATAGTTGGGGCATTAACAGGCGTCCTCGGTTCAAGCGGTGTTGTTGCAGTTGTTCCTGCCCTAATAATTATAAACTCTGAATTACCACAGGATGCCATAGGCACAAGCCTATTGATAGATGTTATTACCTCGCTCATTGTTGCCTACGTATATTTCAGGAGGGGCAGGGTAAACATCAAAAAAGGAATACCTATGATTATAGGTGCAATAATCGGTTCACAGATTGGTGTCAGGGTAGCTTTCCTCATTCCGCCTGTATATATAAAAATAGGATTTGCCGTTTTTATAATTGCCATGGGCATTTATTCGTTAATCAGGAAGAAAAATCTGTCTCAAAATGAAAGCGGGAAAAATATAAAAAATCTAAACATCAATGCATATGGAGTAGTTTTAATTTCAATACCTATAGGGCTAGCAACCGGAATACTTGGAGCCAGTGGAGGAATAATGTTTCTTATCATAGCAATTTTAATACTTAAACTGGATATAAAAACTGCAGTCGGAACGGCAACGTTTGCAATGATAATCTCAGCTTTCTCGGGCACTATAGGATACCTTATTATCGGGCATATAGTAATTCTGGCCGCTATTATTATAGGCATTGTATCCATAATATCAGGATTTATCTTTTCCAGGATAGGAAATAATTTAAATCCCCTAACCACATATAAAATTCTGGGGATAGTTTTTATAATTATAGGGATAGTTCAAATAATTTTGTGAGGATGGGTTATGATTGTAAAAGAATATAAGTGGATTGCTCTTATTATAATGAGCATTTCGGAGTTAATGGTTATGAGCTTATGGTTCAGTGCATCTGCCGTGGCACCTGAACTTGCCACTATCTGGGGTATTTCCGGAATAGGTACGCTTATTGTAACCCTGATGGTACAGTTTGGTTTTGTGGCAGGTGCCCTGATAAGTGCATCCCTTGGACTTGCAGATAAAATTAATCCGAGAAAATTGTTTGCATTTTCAGCTCTTATGAGCGCTTTATTCACGATAATGTTTGTTTTTCTATATCATTATTTTTTTATTGAAATGATTTTGATGTTGTTAACCGGTATTATGATGGCAGGTATTTATCCTGTTGCTGTTTTAATTGTATCAAGCTGGTTTCCATCAAGACGGGGGTTAGCTCTTGGTATTGTTATAGCAGGACTTACACTGGGATCTGCATTGCCACACATAATACTGGATTTGCCATTTATCCGAGAATGGGAAGCCCTCCTGGAATTTTCCTCAATGTTATCGCTTTTAGGCGGGGCTATAGTTTTCTTGATCTTGCGGGATAATAAAAAATATATAAATGCGCCGAAATTTAAATGGGATACAATTAAACTGATAATCAGAAATAAACCTGTAATGCTGGCAAATTATGGCTATTTCGGGCATATGTGGGAACTTTATGCCATGTGGACATGGATTCCCGTGTTTATATTTTCCAGCTTTGCCTTTTATTATACAGGGAGTAAGTTATTATTTATGGTCGGTATTGTTTCATTTTCAATCATTGGGCTCTCCGGAGTTGTCGGGTCTATACTGGGTGGCCTAATATCAGATAGAATCGGAAGGACATTATCAACATCAATCTATCTGGGCATAAGTGGAACTTCTGCAGTATTAATAGGTTTAACCTACAGGTCTGCACCATTTATTACAATAATTGTGGGAATTATATGGGGAATAACCGTAATAGCAGATTCAGCACAATTTTCAACAGCAGTTACAGAATTAAGCAGTAATAAAATAAGAGGAAGCGCATTAACATTTCAGATGGCACTGGGCTTTTTAATAACCGTTGGGTCAATTTATGCTATAGATATATTGAGAAATACTGTAGGTTGGCACTGGGCTTTTTCGTTTCTATCAATTGGACCATTACTGGGAATAATTTCAATGATAAGGCTTAGATATAGAAATGAATCTTCATTGATGTGCAATGGTAAAAAATAATTCATAGGTGATTATCAGTGTTATGATAGATTTGTAACGACAGGTTGCTTGATCAAATATGCAACCTTGAATGGGCAGAATAGAGCCGCATGCATTTATATTCATTAGATATGCTGTATGATTGAGTAGAACCGACCTTAAAAAGAACAGACATAGCAATGATGACTGAGTTTGAACTTATTTGTTCCTGCCTATTAAAACATCAATATGTATTTTTTATAATTTCAACTGAAATAATGATCTTACCACCGATATAATTATTCATGTTTTCAACACATTTCTTTTTAATTTCCTCTATGAATTTATCGCCATACCCAATGATTCCCATTACTTCAAGTACTGTATTTGAATTTCTGATTTTATCCACAATACTACTATCATAGCCGCAAGAGGATGCCACTGAAGCAAGAAAATTGAAATTTACGCCACTCTTGGATGAATGGAGGTCCATATTGTTGTCCGCCAGTTTTGACATCTTTCCAGGCATACCGGCAACAATAACCTTTTTTATTCCAGCATCCACGGCACGTTTTAACGAGAAGCCCAGGAAATCACCGATCTCAATAAACTGCTCATCATGCAGATCGGGGAATAATTTTTTAACTGCAGAATCACTCCTTCCACCTGTGCTGAATATTAGTACGTCCATGCCCATTCTAGATGCGACTCGTATCCCCAGAACTATTGAGGCCTTCCATGAGGAATCAGAAAATGGTATCACTATTCCCCTGGTTCCAAGTATCGATATACCACCTATTATGCCAAGCTTCGGATTGCAGGTATTTTTTGCAACCTCACGTCCTCCCGGGGCAGATACAGTAACCTTTACCCCTCCAGGGATGCCATAAGCTTCGATAATTTCTCCCACAGCACTGCGGATCATCTTTAATGGAACGGGATTTATTGCAGGATTCCCGGGCTGTACTGGCAAACCCTGTTTTGTAACAGTGCCGATCCCCTCTCCTCCAGCTACTATTATGCCAGGTTCTTTTTTAAGTTCTACTCTTGAATATATATCAAGTCCGGTTGTAACATCTGGGTCATCACCCCCGTCCTTTTTAACAGATGCAATGCAGAAGTCTTTCTCTATCCTCTGATTTTCTATTATAAAACTTGCTGTTTTTTTTACAGGGAGATTGATTTCCACATTCTTTACTATTTTTCCTGTTACAAGCATTAAAAGGGCTGCTTTGGTTGCCGCTGTAGCACATGCACCGGTTGTATATCCGTATCTTAAATTTGTTCTGTCCGGATTTTCAATATACATGTATATACGCTTCCATGGCATTGAATATGGCAGCAGCAACTGCGGATCCACCCTTTCTGCTCAGATTTGTTATAAAATTCCCCTTGAACGCAAGGAGTTTAGATTTAGACTCCAGTGCAGATACAAAACCAACGGGAACCCCTATGATCAATTCTGGATAGCATGATTCCCTATCCACAGATTCTAGTAAAGATAGAAGGGCCGTGGGTGCGTCCCCTATTATATATACGGCATCAGGATATTCCCTGCATGCCTTTTTTATTGAGATATATGACCTTGAGAGTCCACTATTTTTTGCCTCTTCTATTACATCCAGATCATTAATGAAACATTTTCTCTTTGAATGTCCTGGAATTCCGGCATATACCATGTTGATATCCGTTATTACCATCTTACCATCTCTAATGTACTGGAGAGAATCCTCAAAATGCCGTGAAAAAACAAGTGATTTTCCAATATCAAAATCCGCAGTTGCATGCACAGTCCTTACTATAATATCAGATTTTAATGATCTGTCCAGCCCCATTTCACTCCTGATATACGCAAAACTTCTGGAATAAATCTCTGAAGGATTCATGGTGCCATCCATAATTATTTTATCCCCATATCATTTAAAATCTTTTTTATTTCCATGGGGTTCCCTGCCTTTAATTTCCAAGGGAAATTTTTCCTGGATATTATTATGACATTGATGTCCAGTGAGAGGGCCGCTTTGACCTTTGGCTCTGCATTGAAGCCACTATCCTTGGTAATCAGTGTATCTATCCTGTAGTATTCCATTAATGCCCTGTTAAGATTCTCATCAAAATTCCCCTCCATTGCAATTATATGATCCTTTTTAATTCCCATTTTTATTAGAAATTCAATATTTTCAGGATCGGGGATTATGCGCACATATACATTACGTTCATCAATAATGTTTTTTAAACACCATATATACTTTATTCCTGTGGTAATAAATATATTATGTCCACGCATTGCCATTTCCCCTGCTTCATGATAGTTATTCGCGTAGAATATTCTTATATTATTTATTTTAATGTTATCCCTTTCATATCTGATAAGCGGAATCCCGATGTCTTCGGCCACCCTTATACATGTTTCATGGAGTGAATTAGCATATGGGTGTGACCCATCTATCAATACTTTAATAGAATTTTTCCTGCATAATGTTATAATTGAATCGTATTCAAGTTTTCCCATTATGCTCCTTATACCTTCAGACCTCAATTTTGAAACTCCATCATCTGTTGTAGCAGTTGCAAGAATGTCAAAACCGTAACCTGAAAGGTCACTTGCAAGTTTTCTTGAGTCTGATGTCCCGTCAAACAGTAAGATCATGTTTCAGACCTAATTTTTCCCTGCTCGCAATTCTTTCTGGAATTTTTCAATATCCTTTAATCTTACTTCTAGAACAAAGGCACCCACATAGTTGCAATCGTCACATTTATAGACAGGTCCTGCAATTCCACCGGCGACCCAGTTGAGCTTCAGCGAACCACAATGAGGACATATCCTTACATTCTTGTACTCATCCATATGTAAACACATATTGAAACCATATTTAACTATTTTCAGGATAGCTCTTGTTATACAATGTTAAGTAAAGATTAAACAGATGGAATAGTAAGTATTTAATTGGATTATGAATATATATACATGGAATATACAGATATAAATCTTGTAGAGGATGGTAATACACGTATTATATATTTTAACAGGGAAGGGCACCTGAATACAGTAACAGAACACATGGTTGATGAGATCATTCACGCAATGAAAAGTGTTGTTGATAGCAGCAGATCAATCATAATTGGTGGAAGAAATAATTTTTCCGCAGGTGCAGACATTGCGCAATTCCAATATATTGATGCACGTAATGCATATGATTTCCATCTAAAGCTCAATGAACTTGCCCTATTTTTCAGAAATTATCCAAGACCGGTAATATCGTTTCTCAACGGATACGTGCTTGGAGGCGGTCTTGAGCTTTCACTTTCAACGGATATCAGAATATGTTCCAGAAAAGCAATCCTGGGCCAGCCAGAAATAAACCTGGGTATCAATGCGGGTGCGGGCGGCAATGTCATACTTCCCTCTGTTATAGGACGTAATAGAGCTCTGTATATGATACTTACCGGGGAAAAGATTACTGCATTACAGGCATACGATTTCGGGCTTGTAGATCTCCTTTCTGATGACCCTGAGGCAGAGGCTAGAAGAATAGCAGAAATAATAAATAACATGCCGGAACATGCCGTATCCATAACAAAGCATGCGGTAAATACCAGTACAGACAGTAACATTGAACTGAAACTTGATTACGAGGCTGCACTTTTCGGTATCCTGCAATCCGAAAAAGATACAAAAGAGAGAATAGATAAATTTATGCAGAAAAAAAGAAGCAAATAAATTTTATTCTTCTATTTCTATGAATCCTGCAGCTTCCCTGAGGTTATAGGTCTTAAGAGCATATTTTTCCATGGGTAGTTCCGGTGATATGAGAGGTGGTTTTACCATTTTTCCGGTATCAAGTTCAAAGCTTGCGTTATGGCATGGGCAGACAACATGCTTTCCATCTTCTGCAACGTTTCCCAGTATGCATTTTAGATGTGAACATATCCCGTTTATTCCATAGAGTTTCCCGTTTTGCTTTGTTATAAAAACAACTTCACCGTTTCCAAGGTTTATGGATACATGGTTACCGGAATTTTCCAGTGCTTTCATGCCTAATATTTTTCTCCATGACATAATACTGTATTTTCAGGTTAAATTTATATTTTCCCTACAAATGCAATATGTGGATAAAATCCATCCTATAATAAATAATTTATAGCTTATTTATATTATTATATATGTTTATTAAAACTAAAAGTAGATATGGATTCCAGGAAACCGTTAAAATTATCAAGGACTTTTTGAAGGAAAAAGACGTTGATGTTTTTGCAGAAATAGACCATAGACGGAATGCCATAAAAGTGGGGATGGATATGCAGAATGAAACTGTGCTTATATTCGGTTCTCCTTCAGGTGGCACTCTTCTCATGGAAGAGAATCCTGAAATTGGCATTGAATTGCCTGCTAAATTACTGGTATACTCAACAAATGACGATGTTTACCTGCTTTATAAAAATCCTGAGGAGCTTATAGATACGTACAAAATAAGAGATTATAAGGAAGTATTAAAAAAGTTAAAAGTGCTCTTTGATAACATCACCAATGCAGTTTCATAATATTTCAACCAAATTATACTGACTTAATTTCAACCTGCTTGGAGTTTGGCACTTTAATATTAGACTTAATAAAACAATTTATATTCAACTTTTCCCCGGTTTAACGGATATTAATCACGTTTCATAATTTCCTGACCCACGGGGAGTTCTCAGCCCAGCCCCTGATCAGATGGTCATTGCAATGTGACTCGCAATATGCTGTATCTGAAGCCCATTGAAGGCCAGGTAGCTTTTAGTCTTACGTCGTCATATATATTCATGAATCGTATATACTATTAATAAGACATATGATAATTGATACATTGCTTTTAAATCTTTCATTAGTACTGGAAAAGAGAAATTAATAATGAAAATTTATACAAGTTCCAGTGTAAGGGTATGACCACCACCCCCACCGTGGCAGATTGTAGCAAGTCCGGTTTTCATATTCCTGCTCTGAAGTGCATTGATCAATGTTACTATTATTCTTGATCCGCTATTGCCAAGTGGATGGCCTATAGCTATTGCACCACCGTTTACATTAAACCTATCCTTTTCAACTCCTAGCTGATCTCTAACTATCAGAGAAGCAACGGAAAATGCCTCATTATGCTCTATCAGGTCATAATAATCTATCTTTTTATGCTGCTTTTCCAGTAGTTTCCTTGTTGCCGGTATGGGTGCCTCAACAAAATCCCTTGTATCAAGAGAGGCTGAGCTGAATCCTGTAATCTTTGCTATTGGCTTTAACCCGTATTCCTTTAATCCCTTCTCAGAGGAAAGAAGAAGGGCAGAAGCCCCATCGGATAGCTGTGATGAATTGCCCGCTGTCAATATGCCATTCCGGTCAAATGCGGAATTAAGTTTTGCCAGGTCCTCCATGGATGTTCTTCTCATACCTTCATCCTTTTCCAGGTTGTCAAGTTTCACAATTTCCTTTGCGAATTCACCGGATTCTGTTGCCCTTATGGCCCTGTTCTGGCTTTCCACAGAAAACTCATCAGCCTGTTCCCTGGTCAGTCCATATTTTCTGGCAGAATGCTCGGCTGACACGCCCATGTGTTCTCCGTAGAGTGCATCTACCAGGCCATCGTTGAGCATAGAATCTTCAATCTTAAGATTCTTATATAGAAGCTGTTTTGGCCCCCATCTGAATTCTGCAGGCAATATTAGTGGTGAATTGCTCATATTTTCAAAACCACCGGAAACAATTATATCATGCTCTCCAAGCATAATCTCCCTTGCAGCATTCTCTGTTGCAAGCATTCCCGATGCGCATACAACATTTACCGTGTTTTTTGTTACTTCTGGCTTAAGTCCGGCATAAAAAGCAGCCTGACCGGCCGGATTCTGACCAACATTGGCCTGAATTACATTTCCCATTATGATCTCTTCAATGAGGTCTTTATCTATTCCGGAATTCTTTATAACGGCTTTAATGGCAGCTGCACCCAGATCAGTGGCCTTGATTCTTGAAAGTGATTTTCCGAATTTTCCTATAGGTGTACGTTTGGCGGAGACAATATATACATCTTCCATGCATTCAGTATAACCTATATCTTTATGTATTTTTTTATCGACTATCAGCGTCAAATCAGATCAAGAATATATACTTCAAATAATTAAACCTATATTGGTAGATCTTTACCCTTTATTTTTAAAACGCAATGAATGCCATACATAATAGGAAAATTTAATAATGACCGAATTATCTTTACCGGATGGTAGATCAAAATAATGAAGATTCTGGAAATGCAACAGATTCAGAAACAGAAAAAAGTATGGAACAGAAATCTGAAACCGGTGAACAGGAGACAACATCCAGCAAAAATGAAATTAAAGAAAAATCCAACATCAGGCTTTATATTGAAATAGGTGTAATAGTTGTCGGGATTATTCT
>JAJZZW010000008.1 GCA_021797385.1 Thermoplasmata archaeon
TCTGATAGTGACCCGATTATTATAGAGGTAACGTCATCACCAGCGGTGTCTGTGTCTATGATGCAATTTTTCAATAATTAAAGATATTATATAAATATATGAAGTTTTTTACTTTTTAATGATTATAATGCTACTTTACAGGATATTATCTATATTTATAATTGGTTGTGCAACGGAATATACTTTGCAATGTTATAAAATACTTAGATTTAATTTATTATTTTACTTTATGAAATATATAGCATTTAATACTTCATTACGTATAATACCAGAGTAACCATGTTGTATTTTGTGGCAGCGAATCTACCTCTGAAAGAATTATATTATTATTCTTGATAATTATATTAACAATGGTCTATCGTAGTTATGGTATAATTGACATTTAAACTTCCCGAATATAACTTAATAAGCTTTATCCTATTAGTGAACTCTTCAGAAATTGTCTTTCTATTATATTTTTGAGTTATTGTAAACTTGCATCCATAAGAATTCTTCCTGTTGATTTATATGATATTCTATATTTTGTCAAACCTAGACCAATTTTTACAATAAGTGCACTGAAACACTTAATTGCTCTATATTCCCTTACTATATGAGCGAACCATTGCATAATCTAGAATATTTGGGCTACTTATATATCACAATAGTATTTCAAATTAATAAATCAGATAATTATCAAATAATTTAGAAAAGTTTGTGAACTAAAAATGCAATAATTGGAAAATATCTATTGAGTCCTGGTATTTTAATTTTTAAGCATGAAATTCTCTTTCACAAGAGAGAATAACAGTATGAATCATCATATATGAAATCCAACAAATTACGAAAATAATGTGTTTTTATCGTATAAATGCCGGGAATATTTAAATATAAATTGCCAATAAACTTTTATGCCTAACAAATTACTTTACGGAATGGTTCATTTACCGGCTCTTCCAGGATCGCCAGAATCAAAAGATAGTTTACCGGAAATCATCAACTATGCAATAAAGGAGGTTAAGGGATTCAAAGAAGCAGGGATGACCGGTGTGATATTGGAGAATATCAATGATTATCCATTTTACAAAGAAATTATGCCTTCCATAACTGTAGCAGCAATGTCTGCTATTGCTGAAGAAATTAAAAAAATCAGTGGAATCGAAATCGGAGTTAATATGCTGAGAAATGGATGTACAGAAGCTTTAAGCATAGCAACATTATTTAATTTTAATTTTATCAGATGCAATGTATTATCCGGCGCTTATGTGACTGATCAGGGCATAATCGAAGGAAAAGGGGCTGATGTATTGAGATATAAGAAGTACCTTAAATCAAATGTTAAAATTTATGCCGATGTACATGTAAAGCATTCATATCCTTTATACAATGTTCCAATAGACATAGCAGCCGAAGATTTAAGTGAAAGAGGCGGAGCTGATGCAATAATAGTATCAGGATCCAGAAGTCCAGTACCTCCTGATGTTGATCGTGTCAAGGCTGTAAAAAATGTAGTGGATAAACCAGTCTTAATTGGAAGCGGCATTACATTATCTAATGTTTATGACTACATCGATATTTCTGATGGCATGATAATAGGTGAGAGTGACTTTAAAGAGAACAATATTTCTTGCGGCCCCAGCGATTTTAATTCGTACAAGAAGTTGGTAGATGAATTAAAAAAATAAGATTTAGATGAAAAAAAGCATAATAATAGATTGTGACCCAGGACATGATGATGCTATTGAATTGCTGCTGGCACTGGCTGATCCAGACGTTAATTTACTTGGGGTATGTACTGTAGCAGGAAATCAAACAATTGAAAAAACGACCTTAAATGCTCTCAAAGTATTAGAGTTAGCAGGTAGGAATGACATAAATGTTTATAGGGGAGCTAGAAAACCAATAATAGGCGATCTAAATACAGCATCAAATATTCATGGGCGTAGTGGACTTGATGGTGCATTGCTTAATGTTCCGGCACGCACTCCAGAAAAAATGGGAGCTTTAGATTTTTTGCATAATACTTTGGCTAATGCGAAGAAAGTTACTATTGTTTCAACAGGGCCAATAACAAATTTGGCCATTTTACTTCTCGCATATCCAGAAGTTAAAAAAAATATTGAGCGAGTAATCTGGATGGGCGGATCGTATTCAATGGGAAATATCACTCCTGAAGCAGAATTCAATGCATATAACGATCCTGAAGCACTTAAAGTTGTATTAAAGCAAAATTTGAACTTTACCATGGTTACGCTGGATGTAACTCATAAAGTATTATTTTCTATAAGTGATATTGAACGAATCAAAAATATGCATAATAAGATTTCAGATCCTATTTCTGAATTATTATTATATTTTTATAAAATGTATGAACAAAATTTTGCACTAGGCGGAGTGCCAATTCACGATGCATGTGCTCTTGCGGAGGCAATACATCCGGGAATTATAACCACAGGCAAATTTTATGTAGATATAGATACCTCAGACACGTTAAGCAGGGGAAGGACAATTGTAGATTTGTATAATGTAATACACAAACAAAAAAATGCTCTGGTATCATTAAATATAGATGTTACAAGTTTTAAGGAATACTTATTTAATATTCTTAATAGTTATGATTGAGTGGAGATTATTCCTAATACAGGAAAAAATAAGTTCGGCTCTCTCATGAATAATATATTAAATTTTTAACTTATGAAATATCATAATTAATTAGCATTTTCTTCTATAAATAATATTTTGTAATATTCAATGATAGTGTTTATGCACATAGTAATAATTAAAAATTATAAATTGTATTAACTAAAAAGTAAACTAATTATTAATCAGTCATTTTCTGGGACTTCATTTTTTGCTGAAAGCGCAACCTTGTTTTTCGTTATATAATACAACCCTACGTAGATTAATGCTGCAATCAAAGAACCGAATACCTGTTGCGGGAAGTAAGCGAACATTGGATCTAACATGCCCAGACCAAAAAAGTTTATCAGTATTCCTATGACTGTTGCAAATACAGCATTAAAATTAAAGTTGCCTGAAAATGTTTTCGGAATGTTATAAAAATCATTCAATTTGGCATTTTTTCTGAGATTTAGATACCAGTCAGCGATGAGTATAAATGTGTACGGAAATAATAGGTCAGCAACTAAATTCAGGAAAGTCTCAATATGACTTAATATTCCTGCTATTGCTAATATTATACCAAACACGCCCAATACTATTGTTGAAATTGGCTGAGCCCATTTCTCTTTCTGCTTACTTTTGAATCCCGATTGAACACCTGCCAGAAGATCTACAGTAGAAGGATATAAATTCATAGCATTAGTATGTATTACAGCTAATGATGCACCGAATGCAGCAACACCTAATAATAATATTAATGCGGTGCTTTTTACCGGGAACGAGATTGCCGCAATATTCCAATTACCGGCATAAATGTTGGATGCGTATCCTATTACTCCCATCAAAAATACAGGGACAGTGATTCCGATTGGAGCAGCTATAAAGTAGGCAATCTTAGTCCATTTTTTCTCTTTTTTGGACTCAGGCTTAGCAAATCTTGTGGCAGTAGATATTTTATATGTCCAGGAGAGTAATGAAAATGCAAGGATAGTATTTATATCGACACCCCAATTGATGGGAATAGTTTGAGTTGTTAATACTGCAAAGTTTACCTTGAACAGTGTTATCAAATAATATGTAAGTATTGCGTAAACTACTATAAGAAGCACAGACGTATATCTATAAAAATATTCAAGCCATTTTAACCCGAACATAACCAGTATAATTTGGAGTATGCCGATGACTATAAACCATATGATGGGACTGGAATGTGTGAGTAAAGCCAGGATTTCGCCACCGGTCGCATCATTAACCCCGAACCAGCCCAGGTTTACAAAAGTATACAGCAAAGATAACCCATTTGAGGTAAAGTATCCATACGTTTTTCTTGATACAACCAGAGCAGAAATTGGCATCTGCCTTCCCATGTTAGAAAAAAGCCCGGCTGGCACAATTCCGATAATTAGGGCAATACTAATAACTGCTAGCATATTCCATAAACCGGTACCTGCTAGTAACAATCCAACCAAAGGCGTCGTTGCGGAAGCACTTGCCATTGCCCAGAAATTAAAAATTTTACCAGGGCGATGGGTTCTGCTTTCTTTTGGAATCGGATTTACCCCGATAACCTCCAAATGTTTATCGGTAACCTGCGAGTCAAATATGTCCTCATTCATATTAATTCACTTAAAATTGTACATTTTTCTTGTATATTAACTTATCTATATGATAATTGACAAATTTACTATTAATAGAATTATAATATCTATATTTTTTTCATTAATATCTTGTTTAGCAAAAGAACGGTAAACCTTTATTAAGATTGAGCTTTACAACTATACAATTCTTAACATCAGTGATTATTCTCTAGATGTATCTATATGGAATCACTGGAAATATAACAAAAATTTAAATTAAAGTGCTATATTTCCTATTTATTTAACTTTCATTAACTGTTCCCATCCAAAGTTTATCTGATAATAGGAATCTAATTGTTCGAAATATAGAAATGGAGAAACAATGCAAATTTTATAATTCATGTATTTTCTGTATACCTGATTTTTCAATCTAGCCGGTAAAACAGGGTTAAATCTTCTATCATACTGCTCAAAACAGTAATTGTATTGCTCCTCTCTACTCTTTCTATTGCGGAAATACTATTAATTATTCTTTCTAAATCTTTTCTTCCCCTGGACTTTATTACAGCCATGAAATCATAGTCACCGAGGATATAATAAAGAGAACATATTCCTTCTATTTTGGAAATCTGTTTCCCAATTTCCTCTGCATAACCAGGCCCATATCTTGCTTTTATCATAGAAATCGCAGTTGAAGTCTCCGGTAACATATCTTCATTTAACTCTGGAATAAATCCCTTGATTATATGGTCTTCCTCCATCTTTTTAATCCTTTTTTGTACGGATGACTTTGAGATACTTACTGTATCTGCAATTGTTTGAAGATTGTTAGTTTTCAGGTTCAACATACTCCTTAAAATATCGAAGTCTTTCTTATCCATAATACATTATAACAAATATGAATATATTAATTATCTATGTGTGTTAATGAAATATAACTGTTGAAACATAATATCTTATTATTATATATCTCCGATATTATATATCATTATTATAGATATTTTCGATATTTAATTTATATCCATATCATAATTCTTATATATATGATATAGTTATAATATTGATAATGATGAAATCCGGTATGGAAAATGTCAACAGCACAACAGAAAACACATTCGTAACATGGAGCAGGCAAAGGGACTGGAACCCATTGAAAATAGTATCGGCTGAAGGATGCTATTTCCAGGATTCCAATGGAAAAAATTATCTGGACATGTCTTCCCAGTTAATGTGTTCCAATCTTGGTCACGGAAACAAAAAAGTTATTGAAGCAATTAAAAAACAGGCAGACAAACTGGCGTATATTGCCCCATCATTTGATACAGATATACGTGAAGAAGTGTCACAGAAACTGAAATCAGTTCTTCCTGATAACTTGACAAAATATTTCTACGGAACTTCTGGGACTGAGGCAAACGAGGCGGCAATCAAAATAGCCAGAATGTATAATTCCGATAAGAAAAAGAATAAAATAATATCTTTTTACAACTCTTACCATGGCTCTACACTGGGAAGCCTTCAGCTCACGGGTGATTTCAGAAGAAAGCTTGTCGACAGTTATGAAAATGCTCCCGGATTTCTGAGAGTTGCACCACAGTTTTGCTACCATTGCCCTTTTGGGCTCAAATACCCTGAATGTAATCTTGCATGTGCCGATAATTTAGAATATACAATAAAGCAGGAAGGGAACGTTGCGGCTGTAATATTTGAACCTGTAACTGGAACTAATGGTGTAGTTGTACCTCCTGAGGGATTTGTCAAAAGAATCAGAGAAATTACAGAAGAAAATGATGTTCTCTTAATTGCTGATGAAGTTATGACAGGATTCTGCCGTACTGGAGAATGGTTTGCTGTTGATCACTGGAAGGTAAAGCCTGATATTCTTACTGCAGCAAAAGGGATAACCGCAGCTTATGTGCCCCTATCCCTGACAGCTGTGGACAAGAAGATATCTGATTACTTTGATGACAACATTTTTGCCCATGGGCATACTTATGAAGCTCATCCATTAATGCTGTCTGCTGCTTCTGCTGCTATAGACGAGTATAAGGACTATGTGCTGGAAAATGTGAGGAAACAGGCACCTTATTTTGCCAAAAGATTACAGGAATTAAAGGACAAGCATCCCTCTGTAGGTGATGTTAGAAGTATCGGGCTTTTCGGTGGAGTAGAACTTAACAAGGACCGTGAAAAGAGGATACCATTCAACACCGCAGACGACAAAATCGCTGGAAGTCCACTGATGGTTTCCAGAATTGCGAAGTATGCTATGGACCATGGTGTGTACATAAGCACATGGATTTCGCATTTTATTATCGCTCCACCACTGATTGTAAATAGAGAAGAAATGGAGCAGGGCTTCAATATTATAGACCAGGCCCTGGAAATATCTGATAAGGAGGTTATGAAATGAAAACAGAAAAGATGGAATATGATGTATATAATTACATCAATGGAAAAAAAGAGACAAATACTGGAGATAGTGAATTTGATGTATATAACCCGGCATTCGGAAAGAAGATAGCCACGGTTTATGATACTGAAAAAGAAAATGTTGATAAAGCGGCTGAGCAGGCATACAGTGCCTTCTTAAAATGGTCGAAAGTACCGATTACAGACAGGATCAAATATTTATTTAAACTTGAAAACCTCATGCGGGAAAATGCTGATGAACTGGCCAGAATGGTTACTATAGAGCATGGAAAAACGTTCAAGGAATCACAGGGCGAAGTAATGAGAGCCATAGAAAATGTCGAGGCAGCATGTTCTTCAACTTATAATATTATGGGAAGAAATAGCAAAAACATCGCCGGTGGCATTGATGAAGAACTTTTCAGGGTACCCATGGGAGTTTTTGCAGCCATTGCACCCTTTAATTTTCCCATAATGGTGGCTTTCTGGTTTATCCCATATGCTGTCGGCCTGGGAAATACCATAATTGTTAAGCCATCGGAGAAAACTCCCCTTACACTGCAGAAAACCATAGACCTATTCAATCAGGCTGGTTTCCCGCCGGGAGTAATCAATATAGTTAATGGCTCTGTCAATACAGTGAACGCAATACTGAATAATAAAAAAATATCAGGCGTTAGTTTTGTCGGTTCTACAGGAGCTGCCAGATATATCGTATCCACCGCAGCCAATAATCATAAACGTGCGCAGGCCGGTGCATCTGCAAAAAATTATGAACTGGTAATGCCAGATGCTGATCTGGATAGAGTGGTGCCTCACCTTATCTCATCTTTTTATGGAAATGCAGGTGAACGTTGCCTTGCAGGGTCAGTATTAGTAACTTTGCCGGAAAATCATAAAAAACTTGTAGATAAATTCAAAATTGAAGCGGAAAAGCTTAAATTAGGTTATGGTTTGGACGATAATGTGACACTGGGTCCATTGATACGATCAGAACACCGGGAAAGGGTTTTGAAGTATATCGATTATGGTCTCGATGAGGGTGCTGGATTAATTCTGGACGGAAGAAAATTCAGTCCCGGTAAATACTCTTCCGGATACTTCCTCGGACCGTCTATATTTGATAATGCAAATTCAGATATGAAAATTGTAAGGGAAGAAATATTTGGGCCTGTCGCCAGTGTGGTTGAAGCTAAAAATATTGACGATGCTATAGAAATCATCAATAAAAGCCAGTATGGAAATGCATCAACAATATTCACAAAGTCCGGAGAATCCGCGGAGAAATACATTGAAGGGGTCCAGGCCGGAAATATCGGGGTAAATATAGGTGTGGCTGCTCCTATCGCATTTTACCCATTTGCGGGCTACAAGGATTCGTTCTTTGGGGATCTGCATGCTCAGGGAGGACCTGATCACGTAATGTTCTATACAGACAGCAAAGTAGTAATAAAAAGATGGTGAGTATGAATATGAATAAAAAGGAGGTGAGATAAATGAGTTTAGAGATAGACTTTGAAGGAGTAAAATTTGAGAATCCATTCTGGGTTGGATCAGGGCCTACCAGCGGAACAGCGGATAAAATAATTCAGGCACTCAAAGCAGGATGGGGCGGAGTGGTTATAAAGACAGTCGGTGACACTATCGTTAGGAAAGGTGTCAGGCCGATGTATTCAGCTATGAGAAGCCAGAGTAAAGAACTCATGGCATTTGAAAATATTGAGTTGATAACAGAAGATAGCCTTGAAACATGGGATAAGTACATCAAAAAGGTTAACAGCGAGGTGCCACATGCTCCAATAATATTCAGTATTATGGGATCTTCCGATATTTCTGAATGGGCAAAACTTGCAGGATGGGCTGAAGACCATGGTGCTGACCTTATAGAATTGAACTTCGGATGCCCACACGGTGAGCCTGAAAAGAGGTCCGGTGCGTATATTTCACAGCATCCCGATCTGGTTTACGAATATACGAAGGAAGTTGTTAATTCTGTGGGGGTTCCCATAATCTCGAAACTGTCCCCGAATGTCACCGATATTGCTGATATTGCCAAAAAAGCTGAAAAAGCAGGAGCAAAGGCAGTTTCAGCAATAAACACCATATCCTGTCTGATGGGAATAGATATAGAAAGAGAGATGCTGTTACCTCCGGTGCATGGATTCACCACATATGGTGGTTTATCCGGGCCATCTGTGAAGCCAATCGGCTTAAGGGCTGTATCCTCAATATATAAAAATACTGATCTTACAATTAGTGGAATCGGTGGAATTGCAAGCTGGAAAAATGCTGTAGAATATATCATGTGCGGGGCAACATCTGTACAGGTTGTCACAGATACTGTATTGAACGGTTTCAATCAGGTGAAGGAGTGGACATCCTCTATGGAAGATTTTCTTAAGAGACATAATTACAGCAGCCTGGAGGATATTAGAGGGAAGGTTGTTGAAAACATCAAGGAATACAGCTATCTTGAGAATCTAATATCACAGAGAGACACAATTGATGAAGAAATAAAGAAAATCAGGGAGACTTAAAAGGTGAAGAAATGAGTGAAAGTAATATTGTAAAAATTGGAATGATACAGATGGGTTCGGTACCAGAAAAGCAGGAAAACATAGAAAAGGCTATTCTCTTGGCAGATGAGGCTGTTGACCAGCATGCTGATTTCATAGTGTACAATGAATTATTTACCACACCGTATTTTCCTGCAGAAGAAAATACAAAATATTTTAGCTATGCAGAGCGAGACGATGGAGAAACAGTACAGATATTCAAAAAATATGCAAAAGAGCATAAAGTTGGTATCATGCCTACCATATTTGAAGAAGACAAAACGGTTCGGGGAATATTCTACGATACCGCTATATTTATTGACAAAAAAGGAGAGGTAATGGGTAAGTACAGAAAAATTCATCTTCCCCAGTTGAACGGATATTATGAAAAATATTATTTCCATCCGGGTAGCGGTTATCCTGTATTCCAGCAGGATAACTACAAAATTGGAACAGTAATCTGTTATGACAGGCATTTCCAGGAAGGGCCGAGAATTCTGGCTTTGAAGGGTGCTGACATTGTATTTGTTCCGACAACGACAAACTTTTATCCGGAAACATGGGAACTTGAAATCAGAGCCCATGCCGCTTTCAATACTATGTTTGTAGTAGGTGTGAACAGGACGCCCGAGGACTTCGGTGGGACAAAAATAAAATATCTCGGCAAGAGCCTTATTGCCGGCCCTTCCGGTGAAGTGATCAATCAGATGACAGATAAGGAAGGTGTATCAGTAGTTGATCTTGACATTGGATTGATCAGGGCAAGAAGGGAAAAAGCCCCATTCCTGGCAGACAGGAAAGTAATTGCCTACAGGGAATTAGTAGATAACGACATCGGGAACATATATTATGGAGAAAAGGGAGCTGAATAAAAAATGAGTGATAAAGTAGATATTGAAAATGGTCAGGTTTTCCTGGACAAAGAGACGAAGGTGAATGATTATCTATGGAACCCGGATTTCAACCCCGTTCCAAAAGATTTGAGAAAATGGGGTGCCAGCTCCTTTGCCAGTTTATGGTTTGCAATGGCTGTCATAGTTCCCACATGGACTCTTGCAACTATCGGGCTTGCCCTTGGATTAGACTGGACACAGGTTATCGTATACATGTTCCTGGGAAATCTGATCATATTAATACCTACTATTATACAGTCTCACGGTGGCGCAAGATATGGAGTAGCAGAGCCACAGCTTACAAGAAGCAGATGGGGAATCTATGGAGCACAGATACCTTCATGGATCAGGAGTATAATATCAATGGGCTGGTGGGGAATTGAGTCCTTTATAATTGCAGAGGCCGCAACATATATTTATTTAGTAATGGCAAGGGCATCTGCGCTCACGTCGCTGGCTACAGAGGTTAGTCCGGGGACACTCCCGAAGTATTTCCCACTGGTATTCTGGTCAATATTTGCTATTGTTATTATTGCACAGTTACTGATATTCTATATATCACCACCGGTAAAAGGGCAGAAACCCCTTAGAATAATGGCCAAAGTTGCTGCGCCTATAATGGTTATAAGCTTTGTTATTATGTTTTATTTATTCATGTCTGCAGGCAAGTTCGATTTCACCCCTATTACGACATATAATAAATCTGGAGCTTCATTACTGGTGCAGTTTGCTTTTATAAATTCTAACGTCGCATACTGGGCAACTATGGCTGTTAGTATGCCGGATTATACAAAATATGCCAAGTCACAATTCTCCCAGACGATGGGACAGATACCGATGCCGTTTATCATGATGGCTGTAGGAGCTATGGCTCTTCTCGGTGCCGGAGCATCCATAAGTGCAGGATGGCTTCATGTCTCCTCTGCTGCAGGTTTTTTCAATTATGACCCGCTTGAGCTGATGGCATTATATTTCCCTGCATATTACTCCATACCTTTATTGTTAGCAGTTATAATAGGCACATTTTCTGTTAATGTATTTGCCAATTCAATTGCACCGGGTTATGATATAGCAAATACATATCCAAAAAAATTGACATGGTTCAGGGGCATATTGATTGGTGTGGCTATCAGTGTGCTTTTAGGAGCATATACTGCATACAGTACAAGTGTTTATACGTATGTTGATGGATGGTTACTGGCATATGGAGCTCTTCTGGGTATGGTGGAAGGAGTAATAGTATTCGATTATGCAATAATGAGGCATTTTAAATTGAACATAAAAGACCTTTTCCAGATGAAAGGGGTTTATACCTTTTTCCACGGGTTCAATCCTGCTCCTATAATAAGTGGCGTCGTGGCAGTAGTCATAACATATATTTATGAATGGGGCATATCCAAGGCGTACATATTCCAGCTATTCTATGACAATTCCTGGATAACCGCGTTTTTCATAGCAGGAATACTGGACCTGATATTGAATGTATTCTGGATTATTCCAAAATATGCGAAATCTCATACAGGAAACCTGAAAGATGGTTATGTTGATCCCGATACAAGTAAACTGTTCGATCTGAAAGAAAGCGTAGCGTCCGAATCAACAGGAAAGAGGTGATTCTAGTACAATCTTAATTATTTAATAATTAAATTAACAGGGATTTTAACCTGTTCTAAAAAATTTGTATAATTATTGAAAAGAGATAAAAATTTAATTTAAGCAATCCAGTTAAATTGATAATATAAAATTATTGCTATACTACCTGCATGGAATTTGGTGAAGTGAATGGATAAAGATATTGATAGGGTCGGAGTTACGGATTACGATAATAAGGATGGTTACGTCGAATTAAACAAATCTTTTCCGGAGAGTAAAACTCTATGGAATGCTGATTTTCAACCCACTCCATTTAAAAACAGAACATGGGGAGCATGGACATATTTCGCTATATGGTTCGGGATGGCAGTGGAGGTTGAATCATGGAGTCTGGTATCTGTTGGATTTGATTTCGGCCTTAACTGGTTCTGGTCTATCCTTTCCGTATTCATCGGTAACATTGCAGTCCTGGTGCCTATTTTAATTATAGGACATGGGGGTGCCAAATACGGAATGCCTGAAACTTCACTGACAAGAAGCAGGTGGGGCACATACGGGACATTTATACCGTCATTTGCTAGAGGGCTCATTGGTGCCGGATGGTGGGGCATAGATACCTGGATAATTACAGAAAGCTTTGCCGGCATGTATATTGATGCTGAAGGTTTAAAACCCGAATTAATGAAGCTGGTAGCATCAGGAAATGCAACCCCATTTACAATAGCGTCCATGGTTCCGGGAGTATTTATAGCTGTATTTGTGTCTACTATCGTTGCCCGTCTGGTAATTCTTTATTTTGCACCACCACGACACGGGCAGACTCTTTTGAAGAAGCTTTCATGGGTAGTGCCTTTTATTGCATTCATAGGTTTAGTTCTAGTTTTTGCTGTCAATGAAAGCAGCGTGGGCTGGGACTTTACACCGGTTTTCCAGATAAAAACAACTGTATCAGGATCAACGTTCATTTATTTCTTTATTGCACTGGTAAATGCACAGATATCATTCTGGGCAACCATGGGAATAAGCATGCCGGATTACACAAGATATGCCAAATCACAGAGGGCTGCTCTGAAAGGACAGATAACCCTCCCTTTCATGATGCTGGGCATAGGATTTATGGCCATTCTTACAGCCGGGGTTACAATAGTAAAATACCATACCGCAATTTATGACCCTGTGTTACTGGCTACAATTTCCCTTCCTGCATATCTCCTCTACGTTACACTGTTTCTCCTTATGCTGGGTGTGCTGGTTGTTAACCTGTTTGCGGATACTGTGGGTCCTGGGTATGATTTCTCCAATATATACCCTAAACTTATACCCTGGTTCGGCGGCGTCCTCATAGTAGTTGCCATTGCTGCGGCCTTGCAATCATGGAGTTTTTATGCAAGCGCGGGGGCATATGTAGAAACATGGCTGGACGGTTACGGGGCAATATTAGGGGCTGTGGAAGGAGTACTAATATTCGATTATGTGGTTATCAGAAGATTCAAATTCGAGGCAGTCGACAGTTTTCTTCCAGAGGGCCGTTTCAAATACTATAAAGGGTTTAATCCAGCAGCAGTCATAGCTTTTGTTGTATCATTAATACTTGTTTATCCACCTTCATCCTACCTTCCCGTGTCTTTTTCCCTGTATCCATACCAATCATGGGTGTATCAGGGGTCATGGATTTTTACAATAATTTTTTCAGGAATAATCTATACTATTATGATGAAATACTGGATTATCCCCAAGTATCAGCCAGAGTTAAAAGGAGGGCTTTTACATGGATATATAGCGGATGATACAAAAAAGATATTTCAGGAGGAGGAAATAGAATGATAATCAAAAACGCCAGAACTTATCCCGGTAACAGGGTAATAGATATTAATATAGATGGAGGAAAAGTAAGTAAAAACAGTGATGACAATGACGTTGTTGATGCCGGCAACAATATCGTGATTCCATCATTTTCAGAATTGCATATTCATCTGGATTCTGTATTTATCATGAGCGCTTCTTTAATTAATAGAAGTGGCACACTTGAAGAAGGCATAGCCCTATGGGATGAATACAAGAAAAATTATTTGAATTCATCCGAATTAAATGCAAGAGTCAGAAGGGCGTTAAATCTCTTACTTTCAAACGGTGTCACAAGGGTACGCACGAATGTAGATGTTTCTGACCCAGACCTTACCGCCCTAAAGGAACTAATAAAAATTAAAAAAGAGTTTAAAGATATTGATTTGCAGATCACAGCGTTTCCCCAGCACGGTATGTACACCGATAGCGAAAATATGGAGTTGCTGGAAAAATCCATAGAACTGGGTGCAGATAATGTTGGCCTTGCACCGCATTTAGAAGATACATATGAAGACGGTGTCAGGTCTGTAAAAACAGTCTATGACCTTGCCGAAAAATATCACAAAAATATAGATGGGCATATAGATGAGACCGATGATCCCGAATCACGTTTTATTGAATATCTGGCGAAGGAGAAGATCAGAAGGAATTTCGCAGGTAGTGTTGCAGCCGGCCATCTCACAGCCCTGCATTCATATAATAACCAGTATGCAAATAAAGTAATCAAATTAATTGCCCGGGCTAAAATCAATGTTATTTCAAATCCACTAATAAACATGCATCTACAGGGGCGCTATGACTCGTATCCGAGAATAAGAGGAATAACCAGGATCAAAGAAATGCTCGATTATAAAGTGAATGTTTCTCTCGGTGAGGACTGCATAATGGATCCCTGGTATCCACTGGGAAGCGGAGACCCACTGGATGCACTTTTTATGGCACTTCATGCCGAACCGTTAATGGCGCCGCCATATCTCGGGAAATCCCTGGATATGCTAACTTACAATGCTGCTGATGCCTTCGGTGTGAATAATTATGGATACTCTGAGGGTGATGAGGGGGATTTTATAATTACCGACACGCCGGATCCGGTGGAAATAGTACAGTACAGGCATAAAAGGCTTGTTGTGAGAAGAGGAAAAACTGTAAACGAGGTGAATGAATGAGTGATATGTTGATAAAAAATGGAAAGATTTGTTTAGCCGATGGAGTGATAGAAAAAGATATATATATAAAAGATGGAACGGTTCAAAGAATAGGAAGCTTAACTGAGCATGCAGATGAGACCATAGACGCCTCAGGAAAATTAGTCCTGCCGGGAGTTATTGACGGGCACACACATATGGAATTTCCGTTTATGTCGGAAATGACCGCCGATGATTTTTATTACGGAACCCGGGCGGCACTGGGTGGCGGCGTTACAACCATAGTAGATTTTATTACCCCCGCAAAGGGGCAGAATCCTATGGAAGCATATAAAGCATGGAGAAAAAAGGCTGACCCTAAGGTAGTCTCGGACTACGGGCTTCATTGCATACTCAGGAGTGGTGGAAGAGAATCCCTTGATTCGGTTAAACCATTAATTGCCGAGGGGGTTATCTCATTCAAGCTATTTATGGCATACAAAAATGAACTCTTACTGGATGACGAAGCATTATATGATGCAATAAAAGAAATTACAAAATATAAGGGTGTTATAGCAATCCACGCTGAAAACGGGGCTATTGTCGATAAGTTAACCGAAGAATTGCTTAAAGAAAATAAAGTATCTCCTGTTTATCATTATTATTCAAGGCCGGAAATCGTAGAATCAGAGGCAGCCAACCGTATAGCAACAATAGCCTCCATAGTCGGAAAGGAAGTGAAGATGTATATGGTCCACACATCCACATATGAAGCAGTCGACATATTCCAGCGATACAGAGACATGGGATACCATTTCTATAATGAAACAACTCCAAATTACCTTACAAATGATTATACTGTATTCGAGGGAAAATACGGATACAGATATGTTATGAGTCCCCCGTTCAGAACACAGGATGAAATAAAACAGTTATGGAGTAGGGTTTCAAATAATGAAATATCTGTAGTCGGCAGCGATCATTGTGTATATTCAGATCAGCAGAAGAAGAGGCATGGAGATAATATTCCGCCTTTCAATGAAATACCCAACGGAACTCCCGGAACGGAAACAATTCTCCCCTTATTATTTACCTACGGCGTTTTAAAGGGTAAAATAACGCTTCCACAGCTTGTTTCCATGACCAGCAGGAATAACGCAGAATTATTCGGATTGAAAAGCAAGGGTAACCTCCTGCCCGGATATGATGCCGATATTGCTATAGTTGACCCGAAGAAGAAATTCAGGGTTTCAGCAAAGATGCTTCACAGCAACATCGACTACTCCATATTTGAAGGAGAGGAATTGCAGGGCTTCCCGGATATTACTATATTACGTGGTGAAAAGGCTATGGAAAATGGTCAGATATTAATGAAGGCCGGCCAGGGAAAATACATAAGGGGTGAAACCTATAATTTCAATAATGAGGTGAACTGAATGGAGCAAAGAAACGGACTATTCCATATAAAAGGCTGGTCTGCCATTGATTCTCTGGCATTTATATCATTTGCCCTTGGAATATTTCTGGGTGCATATATTTTCGGTATGGCATCTATTGCAACAACGTGGGTTACAGTGCCGGTATTTCTACGTTCATTGTTACTTGCATGGGCGCCATTATGGGAAATTATAGGAATCGGCATAGCCGGGCCATTATCAGATAAAATAGGACGTAAGCATGTGTTCTATATTACTATGGCACTATATGGCATAGGAGCAGTAGGCATAGCTTTCAGCTATTCTTATTATCTTGTTTTATTCTTTCTAGCAATATTACTACTTGGTGGGGGTGGGGAGATGAATACCATTCTGGCATTTTCACAGGAAATCATGCCAACAAAACACAGAAGCACTGCTATGTTGCTGGAGTTAAACTTCATTCCTCTGGGTGGACTGGTGCTGGCTGGAATAGCATTCTCGACGGCCTATTATTCAATTATTTTTGAAAGAGAAATGATTGGTATTACAATCATACTGGTTGTGATTGTTTTAATTGTCACAAGGAGATACTTACCGGAAAGCTTTTTATGGCTCGCAAGCAAGGGAAAAGAAAAGCAGGCAAAGGAAGATGCCATAAAATATTATGGTGAACAGGGATATATAGAAAGAACAGAAAATGCTAAGGATTTAAAAGACGCAGAAACCATAACATCCAATTCGCATGTAGGCCTTAAGCTGTTTGCGACTATAACCACAGCATTTGCAGGTACAACGGGTTTTGGCTTAATTGCTTATGTTCTCGGTCCAACATTTTTTCCATCAATGACAGCTATTATACTGCTTGTATCAGATGCTGCTGCGTTTGTAGTCGGGTTTGTAGGATTTTTTGGTGAGAAGATCGGGAGAAGGCAGATGCTGTTATGGGGGTATGTTTTTTCACTTGTCTTCACCGTTATAATTTATGTGACTCTTGGAGCATGGACAAAATATTTGATACTCTTCTGGTTCTTTGTTATAGCATTAAACGCTTTTATTCAGCTAGGATATATGGCAGAAGATACATTGAAATCAGAGGTATGGTCAACTAAAACACGTGGCTCTGTCACTGCTCTGGTACGATTTTTGGGCATTGGTCTGTATATCCCAACTATTTATCTTACGGCATCATATACCTTAAGTCAGTATATTCTATTCAACATTATAGTCTGGATAATAGGTTCAGCAGGTGCTGTGGCATGGTTCATATTCGGCAAGGAAACCGGAAAAGGAATTTCCATCGAAATGGCCGACTGAATATTATAATTATTTTTTCCTTAAAGTTAAATAAATTTAAAATAATTTTTAAAACGTTTATTTTATTAATAAAAATCTGTATAATTTTACTTAATAATTAGAATAACAATGTGAACTACCACATGCCAGGGGAATGAGGTTTCCTGACCCATAGACTATGCTTGTCCTCACACATGGACTTATATTTAGTTCTTTAAAGGTATTGGCATTTGTGTCCACAGGCTCGAATTTCCTTAAACGCTCCGTAGTTACTTTTATATTAATAGGTGTTGAAGCTATTTCTGGTATTTTGATTTGTAAGGTTTCAAGAATATGAGAGTCTGAAACAATTAATGTTATTACATGACTGTTGATTCCTATCTGATAATTGGAACATATATATAGTTTATAAAAATAAATCTTTATGTTAGAACCTTATGAAACACAGACAAAATCAGGCAAGCTTGAAGAAAGAATATATATGGACTCTGGCAAATTTATAAGATATTCCTATAAGGATGAGTCTACAGGAAAAATAACGAAGGATAAACTTATACTTATTGGAAATAACCAGATAGCGTATTTTTTGATACCAACTGGCAATAAGGATCTGGCAATCAAGGCTGAGTTCGATCTTAACTCCTCCGTTAAAGACGGAGAGTCAGTGAAAAAGTTAAAAGACATACTCGAGAAACTATAAAGCAAACGGGGATCTATTTAAAATTAAATTGCCCTTATAAACACATATCCTATGAGATAATTTTTAGTGAAATATCCCGTATTTTTATCAATTTTTATTATAAATATTTACTGCTGAAATCTTTAAAATTTATTTTTTGAGTGAATCTCGATCTTTTGCGTTTTTTATGATATCTTCCAGCATTTTTTTGATATTATTTATGCCTTCTTCATCCCCGGTCTTTCTCAGGTAAAATGCCTGCCTTATTATTTCTATAATAGGGTGACCTATTTCTCGTATCAGATCTTTGAGGACGCTATAATCTTCTATATCTGTAAATACATTTATGTATGGGAATTCACGATCAATGGCATCAAATATAGCCTGATCCCGTACTTCTTCATTGAGATCAAGGACATTGTTTACAAATTTGCTTCCTTTATCAGTAAGGGTGTAGTATTTTTTTCCATCATGCATATTGAAAGTGATAAAGTTATCAGACATAAGGTGGTTTAAAACAGGAATCAAAGCTCCATTTGAGATGTTTTTTCCTGTGGCCGAATTGTATAGCTGTTTAGCCAGCCCATATCCGGTCATCTCATTGAGTTTGAGTATGTAAAGTATTCTGAGAGAATAATCATTCATAATAATCCATCCCGTTAAGATTAAAAAATTTATTGATTCTTTTTTGAATCCTCCCTTTCTACAGTCTTCTGTTCATGCTTCTTCTTCTCGATTTTCCTTGCCTTTCTCCTGGAGTGTACTGCAATGGCTCCGATAGATATCAGTATTATTATGATTAGTGCTGTTAATCCGGCATAAAGTGGCTCTACCAGGGTATTCTCTACCTGCTGCGTTGTAGTTGGACTAATTTTCTGGTTATATGTATATACTCTGTCAAAAGTTTCTGCTGTATTATTGAAGTGGTATTCTACAAGCAACTGGATAGGATAATTCCCCGCTGGTGCAGAGGACGTATCCACCACATAAGTTACAGTAATACTCTGCCCTGGTTTGATCTGTGCAAAGGTTACATTGTTTGCTGTAAGTGCACCCAGTGGATTCGATGAGGATACATGTATGGATATGATACTGGGAGACAGCATATGTAATTGAATATCCTCATATGTCTTATTTCCGGTGTCATTTATATAGAATACCATTACCTGTTTTTTTGTATCAGAAACCAGCGTCTTTTTTAAGACTGATATGGACAATCCCTTTTTCCCATCGCTGTGTATAACTGTATTCAGGCTGTATGTATTGTTATTAATATGAAGATATACGGGCGCATTACCAGTTACATTGTCAGCATTAATATAGAAGGTAAAGTTCAGGAGTTTGCCCTGTGGGTAATATTCAATAGAATACTGTACAGGTGATACAACTTTGTAATCCTTGGATGTTATGTTCACATTAACATACTTCATTGCAGACGTCCCGGTGTTCTCTGTATAGGCTGTAAGTTTGATAAATTTTTCATTCTGGTATATTACAGGAGGGTTTGTTGTGTATGAAATAAGGCCTATCTGAGGATGCCCTACCGGAATGGTAAATATTGTATTTCCTGAAATTGTTGTATTGCTGTATGTTATATTTTCATCATAATACTGATATTTGCTTTCTTTGCTAATATTTACTAGCTGCATGATTGTATAGGAATGCCCCTGTTCTATTTCCGGTATGATATTATATGTCCTTACATCATAATTTGGACCACTTATGTATGTATAAGAGAATGGAGATTTATATGCAGAAAGATTGAGCGAGACATTTGCATCGGTTATTGTCATATAGGATGTGAATGTAACATACAGGGGTATTCCATTACTTCCAGGAGCAGGTAGTTCTGTAGAATTGGGTGAGTACCATGATACAGATGTTACTGCCATGTCATTATTCTCAACAGTGTCAGGGGAGGCATGGTCTGTAACATGCCCTGAGGATGTTATTCCGGACGCGCCTGTAGCAAGCATTATCATTGAAACTATTATTATTCCAGTTATTATTTTTTTATATGTTTTCATTTTTATCACCATTTTTTTCCCTTATCAGGAGCGTGATCAGCACGGCAAACAGCAGAAATATGATTCCTGTTATATACGTAAAATTGTATGCAATTTGTGAGGGAAATCCGTAGGTAACGGGAATAAAAGGAAATCCGTTAAACCTGTATGGTATCAGACCTATTATTATTCTTACAGAAAACATTGTTTCATATGTGCCACCGATTGCCGGTGCAACGGTCATGCCGAGCTCCCTGAATACTGTATTTAGCCCGGTAGCTTCACCTGCCTTCGATTTCGGTGTTGAAATAAGCAGCAGATTAATTATGCCTACGAGTACAAATGAGAACCCTGAACCGAGTATTGTCGCCGCTTCGATTATATCCATGACCGAACCTCTGTGCACCAAAAGCAGGAAAAATGCACCGAAACTCACTAATAGACCGACCAGCATTGATGTTTTTGGCCCCTTGAAGTCGGTCACACGGGCAGCCACCGGGGCAAACAGCATCGCAAGTATCGTTGCCGGGAGCATAATTAATCCCGATTCAAGAATAGACCTTCCGAAGCCGCTGGGTGCAGGGTCCTGTAGTAGGGTTGGAACTGTAAAGAACAGGAAATACATGCCAGCCATGGTAAAAAGGCCCACAAAATTTGCAATAAGTATATTCCTGGTTTTCAACAAACGCATATCAATAAATGCATCTTTACTGTGAAGTTCATAAATAACAAATAAATAAAAAGCCACGGATGAAAATATAAACAGGAATAAAATCAGGGGAGAGCTCCATCCATACTGATTACCCTCGGATAGTGCGAATATTAATGACACAAGTGCAGAAGCCATAATTACAACACCGGTTATATCTATTTTCTCCTTTATTGGCGCCGCTGCATCCTTCAAAAAGAAATAGGAAAGAATGAATAGGGCAAAAGCCACCGGTGCAATAGTATGGAAAGACCATTCCCAGCTGTATGCTTCGGTAATATACGCACCCAACACAAGCGCAATTCCTGCTCCTACAGCGAATGTTGCACTCATTAATCCCTGCGCCAGTGCCAGTTTAGATTTTGGAACAACATCATTGATTATAGCATACGCCAGTGGATACATTCCGAAACCTATGCCCTGTACAACACGTATTGCTACAAGCTCATCCAGAGTTGTTGCAAAACCGCCCATGGATACAGAAACTGCGTAAATGAATGATAGTATCAGAAATACCTTTCTCTTTCCGAAAACATCACCGAGTTTGCCGAATATTCCTGCAGCAACAGTTCCTGTTATTAGATAAGCAGTAAGAATCCAGGAAACATTATTATAAGTGGTATTGAAAAAAGTAATAAATACAGGAATAGCGGGAACGATCATTGTTTCAACGTAAACTATCAACGTCCCAGCGAATGCCATAAGGGCAACAATCCTGTACACATCACTTTTCTGTAGTTCTTCCATGTATGTCTTATTAGACATGTCTAATTAGTATAAATAAATTATCTTTGTATATGAAAAATTCATATTTCTGACAAGGAAAAATAAACTTAAATGCTCTAAATAACACAATAATCCTAATATCCATCATCAATGCACAAAAAATTTAGAATATACGTAAGGTAGAGGAACGTTATATAATACCAATGAATATCATCTTTACAGAAAAAATTAAAATTTGAAAAATGATAAGGCCGTATTTACGCTTTGTCTGCTCACCTAATAATACAATAAATAATAATAAGGTGGTTATTTGAGGAAAACTGTTATTGCTTTGGGAGGAAACGCGCTTGACGATGGAAAATCGTCCATTAAAGATCAGATAGAGAGGGCAACCGAGACATTTTCCAGGCTTGCATGCATTCTAAATAACAATGAATCTGTAATAACATATGGTAATGGGCCACAGGTGGGGGAAATACTAGAAAAAACATCCTATCCTCTTGGTATCTGTGGTGCAATGTCGCAGGGATTTTTGCTGCATGTGATTTCAACAGCATATGAGACACTGAAAGATGGAGGCATCCTAAATAAGCCATCAGTTCCGCTGCTCACACATACAGTTATTAATCAAAACATCTATACGATGAAACCTATAGGACCATTTTACGATCATAAAATTGACGATTCATATACAATGGAAATGGGAAAGGGATACCGGAAGATGGTTAAATCACCTGAACCGGTAAGTATACTCGAGAGTGATTCAATAACATACTTACTTTCGCATGGATATTTGCCAATAGGAGTCGGAGGAGGTGGGATACCTGTTGAAAAGACACAGAACGGATATGCTGAATTTGATGGGGTTATTGACAAAGATTTAAGTTCTGCCTTGATAGGCACCCTAATAGCCGCAGATGATCTGATTATTATAACAGATGTGAAAAATGTATACCTCGATTTTGCCAGTAAATCTGGAGCTATCAATAAGATTACGTATTCACGTATGCTGGATTATTTCAATAAAATAAACTTTGAAGAGGGCACAATAAAGCCGAAAATCCTCGCTGCACTGAAGTTCCTGGAGAGAGGAGGAAAAAGAGTCTATATAACTTCAATTGACAATATAAAAACTATGGATACAGGTACCGTAATAGAAAGATAATAATTAAATTATACTACCATAATTTGCAATAAAAAGTCGGCAAATAAATGGATATTTTTCTATATACCTATAAATATTCAGAAGATTTTTTTAGTAATAATTTAGTTCATCATTTCTCCTTTATGCTTCTTTCCTCCTTTCATACCGCTATGCCCCGATCCGTGCTGCATACCTCTATTCTTTGATTTGCCCTCTTTGTTTACTTTTATTTTATTCTCAAGTATATTTAATATTAACTCTGTTTCTTTCTGATCTCGTATACTTTCAGCAAGATCATGCTCACCTATGTAATCAAGCCACATGAATATATGTCCCTCTTTAACGTGATAATCTAATGCAGGTTTATCATATAGCGCTTGGCATTTCATTTCATAGTACAGACTCGGGATATCACAGGCTATGCCAATGGTTCTATCAAAAGATCTAAAATAAAAAGGTTTCATATATAATAAATCTAATTTAATATTTAAATATTTGCCAGATAAAATTAATTAAAAGTGATAAGTAAACCGACAGTTAACAAAGATGATCTTTTAATTATAGAATGAGATTTCGAACCATTCTCACTAAAAATAAATATAAGTTGGGAAGATAAAATATTTATGGAAATCTTAGAACACAATATATAATGGAATTTACAACCTTTTATCCAAAAATTTTTACACCATCTGACATGCCAATTTTAATTATACCATACTTCCTGATAACAATTATATAACTAATAATTCATAAACCATTAATATCTCTTATTTTCAATTATAGGAATATATAGAACGATTTGCTATAGCAATATTATGATTATACCCAATAATTTCAGAATTATTAAATAGCACTTATAATTTAGAAATTTGCATGACTAAAGACACTCCTATATTTTTAACTTCTAAAGATCTTGAAAACCTATCGATAAATGAAATAATGAACAAATTAAACACGTCAAATGAAGGGCTTTCGTCAAACGAGGTAGAAAAAAGGCTATCTCTATATGGAAAGAATGAAATTCCAGAAAAAGAGCTGAGTCCGGTTCTAAAATTTTTGAGTTATTTCATAAATCCTCTTGCCATAGCCATAGAGGTCGCCGCAATTCTTTCAGTAGTTCTTGGCAAACTCTCAGATTTCTATTTGATCCTTGGCTTACTCCTTACTAACGTCGTTATAGAATTCTGGCAGGAAAAAAGTGCCGGAGATGCAGTGACATCCTCCCCTATATAAAGATAGGAGCTTCCCGCTTCTACAGAAAAAACTTGCCATTGCTGGTATAGGTTTTTCCCTCCACGGGCATAAATTCCCCACAGTCCGTGGGTATTTTTTTCTTCTTATGCCTGCTCTTCTTAGGCTTTATTATAATAAAGGTACTGAATATCTTCTTGAATCCTGCATGTAGTACATTTACTGCTGCATTATCGTCTCTATCTATTGTTAATCCACAGTTACTGCAGCTATATTCTCTATCATCAAGAGTCTGTTCCTCTATTATATTTCCACAGTTAGAGCATTGTTTAGATGTATTCTTAGGGTTTACCTTTACACAGTATTTACCGGCTCTTTCAGCCTTGTAAATAGTGTTTTTAATAAGCTCACCCCAGGAGGCATCTGCTATGCTTTTTGCCAATTTATGGTTCTTCATCATATTCTCTATGTTAAGATCCTCATATGCTATGAAGTTATGATTGTTTACCAGAGTCCTGGATAGCTTCTGTGAAAAATCATTTCTCTGGTTGGCTATATGGCTGCTTATTCTTGCAACTCTTACTCTTGCCTCCCTTCTATTCTCAGATCCTTTCTGCTTCCTTGATAAACTTCTCTGTGCCTTTTTCAATCTCTTCTCTGACTTTCTCAGATACTTTGGCGGGTCTACTGGTGTATTGTCAGTGGTTGCTATTAATTTTAGAAGGCCAACATCTATTCCTACTGGATTATATGGAAACTCAGAGCAGTTCATATTGTTATTAACCTCTTCCACCATAAATGTTACAAAATATCGATTGGCTTTATCTTTCTTTATTGTTGCCTGCTTTATTTTTCCATTTATTTTTCTGTGCTGGAACATTCTTATTTTTCCTATCTTCGAAAAGGATACATGTGTACTGTCTATTATCTTAAATCCGAACTGTGTATATGTTATTGAACGGTAATGATCCTTAGATTTGAATCTGGGAAATCCTGCCTTTATCTTTTTTCCATTTTTCTTCTCCCTTACTCTGCTGAAAAAGTTGTTATATGCTTTATCCAGTCTATCTGCTACATTCATAAGCACCTGTGAAAATATACTCCTGTATTCAGGAAATTCCTCTTTAAGTTCTGATAACTCGATAGTCTGTGTGTTATAGCTGACCTTTAGGTTTTTATAATAATCCTTATTCAGCTGGTATCCTATCTTTCTCTGTTCTAACATGGCATTGTATAATTTATAGGATAAATACAGAATATTCTCTATAGTCTTTGTTTGTGTTTTATTCGGATATATTCTGAATTTATATGCGGTCTTATATTCCATGCTTATCATTGGTATGGTATAAATCTTTATAAGCATTATCTCCTGATTTCCAGAAATTCATCCACATCGCAAGCTCAGTGGCTTTCTTTCTGGTAGATTGATTTGTAAAAGCTTTAATGAAAAAACTTGCAGTAAATACCAAAGTATTAAGGGATAATCATTGGATTGTCATCCCTGCAAGTGACCTTGTGCCCGGGGACGTTATACATTTGAGCATAGGAAATATAGTTCCGGCAGATGGGAAGTTGATTAAAGGCTCATATTTGAACGTAGATCAATCGGCACTAACTGGGGAATCATTACCCGTTTCGAAAGCTGTAGGAGATGTCATTTATTCAAGTTCCCTGGTAAGACAGGGAGAGATGGATGCTATTGTTATCGGAACAGGGAAAGGTACATTATTCGGAAAAACAACCACGTTAACAAGTGAGGCTGTCAAGACGTCCAATATGCAGAAAATAACGGATAAAGTACTCTATTTCCTTGTTGCTATAGCAATTATCTTAGATGTAGTAATATTCATAGATGGCATAATTCTGCATACAAATTTGCTTGAGGATTTATTATTTGCGTTAATACTTCTGGTAGCCTCAATACCTATAGCAATGCCTGTTGTGCTCACAATGACAATGGCACTGGGAACAGTTGAGCTGTCAAAGAAAAATGCAATAGTAACAAGATTTGCAGCTGTTGAAGAATTATCCACAATGGATATACTGTGCAGCGATAAAACCGGTACCTTAACACAGAACATTATTACTGCCGGCGATCCTGTACCCTATAACAATTATACTTCAAGTGATGTTTTGCTCTATGCGGTTCTATCCTCCAGCAATGAAAATATGGATGCTATCGATCAGGCCATAGCAACCAGATCAGAAGCTGCCGGCGTATCACATATGCTTTCCAACTTCACACAGGAAAATTTCATACCTTTTGATCCTGCAAAAAAAAGAACAGAATCCACCGTAATGGTAAGGGATAAAAATTCTGTCATGCATATTATGAAAGGCGAACCCAACACCATTATATCCTTTGTAAGTAACGTTCCACAGGAATTACCGCCTAAAGTTAACAGCCTTGCCAGTGAGGGGTACCGTGTTATTGCTGTTGCTGTTTCAAATGATGGTAAAGAATACCAATTTGTCGGTTTAATACCATTATTCGACCCACTAAGGCCAGATACAAAGGAAATGGTAAATACCGCAGAGAGCATGGGAATAAAAGTAAAAATGATAACAGGAGATAATATAGCCATAGCAAGGGAGATAGGAAAACAAATATCATTGACCGGCGAGGCAATAAATTCATCTGGTTTATCGAATGTTGGTGCCGGAGAGGTAGAAAATGTTGATATATTTGCTCAGGTCTTTCCAGAGCAAAAATACAATATAGTTAAACTGCTAAAATCTGATAAACATACTGTTGGAATGACCGGTGACGGTGTCAATGATGCACCTGCATTGAAAGAAGCAAACGTAGGCATAGCAGTTTACGGGGCAACAGATGTGGCAAAAAATGCTGCTGACCTTGTTTTATCGGCTCCTGGACTGGCCGTAATCATTGATGCTGTAAAAGAAGGCAGGTCTGTTTTCCAGAAAATGCTTAGCTATGTGCTTTACAGGATAACAGAAACAGTAAGGATACTGGTATTTGTTACTGCATCAATATTAATATTCAGATTTTATCCGATAACAGCCTTTATGCTGGTAATTCTTGCACTATTAAACGATATACCCATAATAGCCGTATCAACAGATCATGTTACAGCCTCTGATCAACCGGAGAAATGGAATATGAAATATATTGCAGGTTTATCTAGTACCTTAGGTTTAATGGGGGCGGGGGAAACCATACTTCTACTATATCTAGGGTACTCGATATTTCATTTCTCTTTAATAGTAATATATTCTATAGTTTTCCTTAAGTTAATAGCATCAGGACATTTTACAATGTTCGTGACAAGGAACAAAAAACCCTTCTGGCATAATCCGCCCAGCTTAATTCTGTTCATGGCTTTAATGTCTACGATTATCTTGGGTTACGTCCTTGCAGCATTTGGGCTCGGCATAGGCGCTATAGGTCTAGTCATTGCCATACTTGTGGTTTTATATGCATTCATCTGGTTTATGGTAGAGGACGGATTAAGACTATTATATGATAAATTATTCAAAATGTATACAAAATAATTCCCAATCTAGGCCATTCTAGGGGGAGCGCCGCCTAATATATCTAAAAAAATAGCTATATAATGAGACCGAATTGCTTTTCCAGGCATCGTAATGAAAAGAACTAGAAATATTTAAACTTAATAAGCATTATACTATCTATAATTCCATTAAAATTTGAATTAGTAGGGAATGAAATGGCAGAAAAAAAGTTGATAAGCGTTTCGGTTGCAACTGCAGTTGGGCTCGGTGCAATTATAGGTGCGGGCATATTTGTTTTAAGCGGTACAACAATAGCGCTGGCAGGGGCAAATGCACTGATTGCGTTTGCCCTTGTGGGGGTTCTGGCAATTATTATTGCCATGGAATTCGGAGAACTTGGATCCATGATGCCACATGCTAAGGGCGCTTCATTCTCATACATTTTTGAAGCGTTCGGCAGTGAGATGGGATTTATAACAGGAATATTGCTGTATTTCAGTTTTTCCACTGCCATAGCTGCCATAGCACTGGGATTTGGATCTTACCTCGGTAGCCTCGTCGGCCTTCACTATGGGTACTTTCCTATTGTTTTTGCAATTATGCTGATTTTTGTGTTATCTATTGTTAATATAGTCGGGGTTAAAAAGGCGGCAAAGGCAGATTTTTATCTGGTAATGGTAAAACTCGGAATATTGACAATTTTTGTTATTTCAGCCATTGTACTTGCATACTCCACAAAAACGCTGAATATTTCAAATTTTACAGTGCCTCCTGCGAAGGATAATATAAATGCAATATTTGCCGCAAGCATAGCTGTATTTTTTGCATACTCTGGATTCCAATCAATATCAACAATTACATCAGATGTCAAGGGAGGTGCAAATAAAGCAGCAAAGGCAATAGTATTATCTGTAGTTATCAGCATGATATTCTATATACTTGTTGTTGTTGCATTAATGTTAATGGTTCCAGCTTCAAAGTTTACCATATCCGCTGATCCCCTGGCATTTGCACTGGGTTATGTTCACGCACCTTATTCACTTTATGTAATAGTAATTATAGGCGCATTGATAGCCACAACCTCTGCCACACTTGCCATGATAATGACATCATCAAGAGTACTTTACCAGATCGGTGAAAATAAACTTCTTCCTAAATTTTTCAGGAAATTCAATGCCAGTAAGGACGTTTCTGTCAACGGTGTAATAATTTCGTCCATGATAGGGATTATAATGCTTTTCTCAGGAAATATCTATATAATAGCTGCAATCAGCAATTTTGGACTTTTGCTTTCATATCTGGTATCCAGCTTCGCTTTAATACATTTCAGGAGGATAAAAAAATCAGGAACGTTTAAGACTCCGCTGTATCCTTATACGACAATAGCAGGAATAGTTTTACTTATTTTATTCATATACGGTATGCCCAGAGAGGCGCTTGACATAGGTGTAATTATAATCCTGATACTGTTCATGCTTTATTACTTCCTGATAGAATTCAAACGGGATAAGGTAGTTAAAGAAGAACTATTCAAATAATAATTTGAAAAAATAAAACCAATAAAGTACTATAGCAATACTGGAAAATATATAAAGGATATATAATAACCAAAACAATCCAATACATTATTACAAATAAATATGCCGGAAAAAAGGCCACTGAATTTATGATGTGGATGAATTTCCTGCAATCAGGGGAGAATGCTTATAAATATTCATTCCATACTAATGATATACATGGAATATAAGACCACATATAGATTCAGAATATATCCAGATAAAACCCAGATAAAGACCATAGATGACATTCTGTATTTATCCCACATATTATACAATGCCATGTTAGAGCAGAGAAAGATGGCATATGAATTGAATAGGGATTTTTATGAAAACCTAAAGGTAAACTATAACACCCAATCTGTTGAGCTATCAAAACTTAAGAATGAATTTCCTGAATATAAAAATATATATTCACAGGCCTTATGAATGTGGCTGACAGATTGGACAAGTCATATGGCAACTTCTTCAGGAGAGTAAGGGAGAAGAAGAATGGAAAGAAGATAAAGGCAGGATTTCCAAGGTTCAAATCTAAGGATCAGTACCGTTCAATA
>JAJZZW010000079.1 GCA_021797385.1 Thermoplasmata archaeon
AATTAGCTTCCTCTGGAAGCTAATTATAATGTGGTTAATGAGAAGGGAAGAATGCTTGGTCAGCTCAGTGATAAATTTGTCGAGCGGCTAAAGAACGGGGATATATTTGTGCTTGGAGCAAGAACCTATATGTTTTTGAAGGTGTACCGCAACAATATCACTGTAAAAACTGCAACAGGTATGAAACCCACTGTGCCTTCATGGACCGGTGAACTCCTTCCACGAAGCTACGATCTTGGTATACTCATAGGAGATTTCAGGAAAGAGCTTTACAGAAGAATAAAGAACGGTGAGGAAACTGAAAACTGGCTCATGGAAAATTATAGGGTGGACTCCTTCGGCGCCCGGAGCCTCATATCATACGTAAAGTCCCAGGGTGAGTTTTCCATACCTGATCAGGAATCACTCTATGTGGAGGGATACATAGATAACGATCTTTACAGCATTATATTCCACATACCACTCGGAAGAAGGGTTAACGATGCACTTTCCAGGGCTTATGGTCTTGCAGTCTCAAACAAATACGGTTTGAATACCAGAATAAGCGTAAATGACAACGGATTCACCATAACGTTGAACCGCAGGGTTCCCATAAAAGATGTTGTTACACTTCTAAATCCATCAAATTTCAGGGATCTTGTGGATAGATCAATAGTCAATACTGAGCTATTCAAGCAGCGTTTCAGGTACTGTGCCACCAGATCACTCATGGTGCTGAGGAAGTACAAGCAGACCGATATTTCAGTTGCAAGGCAGCAGTTACGCAGTGACCGTCTCCTGAGAACGCTGGAAGCAATGAATAATTTCCCTGTAATAAAGGAGGCATTCAACGAGGTTAAATACGATGTCATGGACGTTGAGCGTGCATCATGGTATGTAAATGATGTTATATCAAAGAAAAAATTTACAATAAGAGATTATTCCACTGAAACAAGTCCATTTTCCTATAATCTCATACTTTCAGGTGTTTCAGATATAGTACTCATGGAAGACCGTTCAAAATTACTGAAAGACCTTAGAAGCAAGCTTCTGGATAAAATTTATGGCACTGAAGGAATAGATTTCCTCATAAAGGATTCAAAACTTGTTGAAAATTATTTCAGAAATAAAATACCACGGGTAACAGATGAGGAAAGTTATGTTGAATTTGCCCGGCATTTCCTGTACATAGACCCTTTCAAGAAAAAGTATAATTCTCCAATTGAATACAGTGATATAGACCTGGAAGACATAACAGAGAACCTGATAAAATCCAGTACAATCACTTACTGTTTCATAAGGTCGGATCAGTGGGTCTATTCAGAATATTACCCTGTTGTGTACGATCTCTTTAAAAGGGATGTGCAGGTGACAGACCGTGATATGGAAATTTATAATTCAATAAACGACCAGAAATTCAGTGAAATAAAAAAGACCGGTTTTGAAGAACAGGAACTCAGGGATAGCCTGATAAAACTGGAATCTGCATATATGATACGCAAGGAAGTACACGGTGACAGGCAGCACTATGTACAGAATAATTCTGTTCCTGATATACCAGAAAATAGCATGAACATTGCAATTTCCAGAGTACTTTCCTCCTATGGGCCTCTATCTCTGGATGAGCTTCTGATCAGGCTTCCTGTAAACAATGAGAAATTGGAGAAAACTCTCAATGCAATGGTCAAAAATGGAGATATACTATACGATTACATTACCCCGATTTTCATGAAGCAGTACATGATGAAATCGGATTTCGAGGCTATTGTAAACAGCACTGAGGAGGATATTGCCAGGAAACGCATAATTAATTTTACCCTGCCCGTACAAAATGTTGAGGATTATTTCAACAAGTATGGATTTGCATTTGACCTCATAGATATACGTGTCAGGACCGGGAATTATCGCAAAGAAGACCTGGAAAGATTACTTGCATCAGGAGACATTTACTATGCCAGAGCAATAAAAAATAAATATGTTTACATAGCAAAGTGGCTCATGGACGTATTATATAAGCTCAGAGAGGAGAAGAACAGCGAAATTGAAAATCAGATTATGGAATATATAGGAAGAGGAATAGATACAGATGAAAAACTCGCCGATATAACGGGCATGGACAGAAGAATAATTAAAAGCGTAATAAAAAACCTTGAATTCAAAATATTCATTACTCAGGGGAAAAATGGAAGCTGGGAACTTTACACTCCATCGAAGGACATAGATACAGGTAAAATAATCGAAAAATACGGACCGGTAACTACTAGAGAACTGTCAAGATTTTTCTGGTTCAACCCTATAAAACTTGACTATTCCAGATTTCCACCCTATTACTATAGAAACGAGATTTACTATGGTGGCGAGGACATTAATCCCGTTTCAGGGTCTCTCATAGTCATGAAAAACGATCCGGTTAGCATATACATGGGGAAATATGTGAGAAACGATGACTTCAATGCACGATTCCTGTATAATGGATCAGAGGAATCCATGTTTTATATGGAAGAAAAAGCACCAGGTATCTGGATCGATAACATAGATTTTGAAACTGGAAAGATAAAAGAATTTCTGGATACGGTCCGGACTGTTTCGACCAAACTCAATGCAGATTCCATAATTATCAGTACTAAGAATAATGACCTGCTCAGTACAGGTGAAAATATTGGATATAAACGTGCGGACAATGTAATTTACATGGGGGACTTTGATGTCATCGCTGATAGCACTGAAAATTTAATGTCGCTTGCTGTATATAAGTATAATTCATGCAGAACAACCATGAATTACAATGCATTGAGCAAAATTTATCTTGGAATAAGAAGCGATATGGAGGCATATTATACCGGTATTCGTAATGTGGAATTGAATAATTATTATAATTCAATGCTCATCTATAATTTTGATGGACCATTCAACCTGCCTGCACTTGGCACAAAAAATGTAATTGCCCTTTATAAGGCAATCAAAAAAAGGCCATTAACTGAAGCAGAAGAGGAGGTTTATAAGGTCCTTATCTCCAGAAGCATGTCAGAAAATGAGTTAATTAAATCAATGAAATTAAATTCTCTTGTAATAAAGGAATCTGTTAAATCACTGTATAAGCTGAATGCTATTGCAAAGGATAAAGGAAGAAGGTACATAACAATAAACGATGAGTACAGTAAAATAGAGGCCATAGAAACACTATTAAGGGAACTCATAACCAGAATAGGTTTCTTCGATGCTAATGTTTACAGGCAGCTTACTGGGCAGGAAGATGATACCGAATATAATCTCTGTGTAAAGAAGCTCTCCAGAGGAAAAATTATAAAAGAGGCATTACTGCCATCTGAGAACAGGATAATCTACATACCCTATGGAAGCCACCACGATAAGACCATTGATAAAGTTTCAAGAATTATACCACCCAGAGACATAATTGCACTTATTTTTTCCGGATATATCAAATCCAGATATCATTCTACAAGCAATTATATGTATTTCAAAGATGGAACAGTAAAACTATCGGTATCGGTTAAAAAGAGCGGAAAATATCTTACAGTCAAAAAAACTACCGGAGATGCAGCGTACAAGGATATGGCAAAGTCTGAATTCAACAGTGCCGGTTATATTCTTTCCAGTTAAAACCTGGTTTTTCAACTTATAAAATAATTTATGGAGAGAATTCCTCCTGAAGTTCAAGTATGACTTCATTCATTACCTCTTCCAGGGTGAGTCCACTATATTCCCTGAGCCCTCCCATATCGGTTCTCAGTCTCGCACTGTAACCCTTTTCATCCTTTTCAAATTCTATATTACAAAGCAACTCTTCCATGCCAATCACTCCATAATTGCTGCCAATATTTAAAAATTGTCATTTGCCCCTGAATAATAACCTACTATTATATCTGAAACATTATTTCCGGTTCGGCCAGTCATAATGGCACCCTTGCAGGACAAAAGTGCTGTGTAACTATCATTGTTCTTTAAGTATACATCAAGACCTGATATTTTCGTATCCTGATCTACTATTCCACCGGCAGCAGGGCTCTTTCCATCTATGCCATCTGTGCCAATTGCACAGAATGTGAAATTTTCACCATTTTTCATGTATTCGAACAATTTGAGAACAAGTTCCTGGTTTCTCCCGCCTGATCCGGTTCCCTGTACATTCACTGTTGTTTCCCCGCCGCAGACAAACATAAATCCTCTCCCCTTCATGCTGTAAACTGTTCGCAACAGGGCTGCAATACTATATGCAACGGAATTCACATCTCCGTGAACATTGCTTCCAAGATTTATTTTTTCTCCATTCATTGCAGAGAATATGGCATTGACAAAGTCATAATTATTAAGAATTAGATGATTTTCAACCGAGGAGAAATATTTCTTTTCAATACTACCTGAATTTCCATTTTCCAGTATTAGCTTTGCAAGATCCGGGTCTCTAACATATTCACTAACCAATTCTGAAATATCACCCTGGAAGTCAGGCTGAACCAGCGGGCCAGAGGCAATAATGCTCATATCATCATAAATAACATCAGATATTATGTATGAAACCACCCGTGCAGGATATAATAATTTTGCCAGTTTACCTCCCTTGACAGAGGACAACCTGGACCTTATTCTATTCAATGTGTAGATGTCTCCATCATTATCCATGATCTCCTTTGATATATCCATTATATCATGGATATTTATTCCATTTTCTGGAATTTCAAACAGGGATGAACCACCTCCGGAGATCAGAACTATTATAAGATCACGGCAGGAAAGATTTTTAACCTCTGAAATCAATTTTACAGAAGAATCTACAGAGGTCTGGCTTACATATGGATGGGTACCCCTCATTATTTTCAATTCCGGGAATTCTGTAATAACTTCTTCATCATCCGGTATTATTATCCCTGCATATTTCAGTTTATCCTGAATCATATCTCTTATGCCTGAATACATGCCGTACGCTGCCTTCCCGAATCCTATTAAATATATACTCTCAAAGTTTTCCAGTGAAATATTGAAATTATTTCTTATTGCTTTTTCAGGTGTTAGTTCATTCATAGCATTTTCTATATTTTTCAGTATGAATAATTTTTCATCTGTATTTCCTATCTCTTCTAAGTTGAGTATTCTCATAAAATTATATACTCATATTGTTTTTAACTTTTTTTTATTTCCCTGCTATGTAACGAGTTTATACATTTTCATCTTGTACAGGATTTTCACCGGTCATGAAATATATATTTACCATAGAATACGATTTCCGTCATAACATGAATAACGAAATGTTAACAAAAATTAAAATATAATTCAGACATTAAGTGTTACGTGATAGAGGAAGATGCTTTCCGCCCTGAAAAGGAGTATAAACACCTGGGTTATAATCAGTTATCATTGAGGCATGCAGTGTCACAGGCAATTGGCCTGAATGCGCCTGGAGGGACGATCGTCCTCTACGTTGCAGGAACTGCAGCATTGCTAACATTCACATTTTCAAATTATCCTGATGGTGCTTTTTCAATTCCGCTTATATTATTGATGGCCCTTGTTGTTTATTCAATGATGAGTTATTCATCATTCGAATTCTCCAAGTATATTTCCAGTTCAGGAGGATATTATACATTCGTGGCAAACGGACTGGGAAGAGGATTCGGTCTAACAACAGCCCTTTCATATATAAGTTATCAGATTCTGAGTTTTACCGGTTTCGGCATCCTCGGATTCATCGGCTTTGCCTATGCTATTTTGCCCAGCATTGGAATCACCGTTCCATATGTCAATATACTGTGGATTCCGGTTACAGTGGCATTTATCCTTTTTGTTAGTTTTCTTATTTACAAGGGGATTAAGCCTTCATTGAAGTATGTTTCATATGCAATTCTTATAGAGGTTGTATTCTTTATTTCAACGTCTATTTATCTTATCGGAGTAAACCACACATCATTATCAATCAAACCATTTACTGCTATCCCGGTGGGTGGCAACTTTATCATTCTCATGGCCATGATGGTGTATGCAATAGGGTCCTTTGTTGGTGTTGGTGGTTCAATACCTATTGCCGAGGAAACCAAGGATCCTAAAAAAAATGTTCCCCGATCTATAATAGCCAGTATTTTAATTCTCGGCGTTACTATAATTCTTGCATCGTATGCTGAGGTAATATCATGGGGTTACCTGAATATGTCCAGCTTCGGCACAGGTGCAGGTATTGGAGCATATCCCGTTCTCTCTATTTATAAGGATGGATTTGTGGGAATGGGCATAATTCCATTTGTTGTCCTTTTAATTATTGTTATAAACTCATTCTTTACGGCAACTGTATCCCTGGGCACAAATGCATCCAGAGTAATTTTTTCTCTATCCAGAGAGGGTGTTGTACCGGAAAAACTATCCAGGACAAACACCCGGGGAGTGCCGATTTACGCCATACTATTTATCACAGTTGTATCACTTGCTATTGTTCTTGCCACAGGAATATCATTTGAACTACTTTATCCTGGAAAAATTATAGACGCATTGTTATATTCAAGTGTATTTTTACTTGTACTTGAATCTCCGATATCGTACATTGTGCACATTCTTACAAACACCTCCCTTCATATGTATCTGAAAAAGAGGGGCATGAGAACTCACATATTCAGACATATAATTATACCTGGAATATCAAGTATAACACTTGTAGGGGCAATAATAGCAGCTGTCTATTTTGATCTCAGTGCGCCTTACATATACGGGGTATATGGTTCACTTGTATGGGTTGTCGTTTTAGCAATCACCGTTGTAATAATGTATACAAAATATAGGAATCATCTTGATAATCTGGGCGATTTCTCCTTATAATTCCAGAATAGAGTCTATTTCATTCAAAGACCTTGCCCTGATCATTTCAAGAGAATCATCAAAAATTATTTTTCCTTTATCCATATAGTTTTTCATAATATTATCCATCTTATGCCCACAGGAACATGACGGCTTCTCTGAAGATACCTGGACTATCACTGTATGGCATTCTGGACACCTGAATACATTTTTTATGCCTGAAAATTTGCCCCGTTTTGTAATATCCCTGCCATCTATATTTACTATGTCCATACCAAAATCTACTGGTTTAGCAGATGATATAGAAGTTCCTATGCCGAATGATTTCACACCGGCATTGACCAGTTCCGGTATATCCTCAAGTTTGATACCACCAGAGACCATTATTTTTATATTCTGATGATTTCTAATGTCTAGTTCCCATCTTATTTCCCTGATGAGATTGGGGAAATTTCCTCTCCTTGAGGATGGGGTATCGAGCCTTATATAATCTATATCGGGAAACTCCTCTGCTGCTTTCATCGCTGCGAATTTTTCATCCATATAGGTATCTATAAGAAAAACCCTGAAATCTGAGTTTTCATACTGCACCTTCCACGCCTCATGGTCTCCCAGTATCAGTGAAAGTGCATGTGGCATTGTTCCAGAAGGTTTTATCCCAAGAATTCTGGAACTGAATACTCCGGAAACTCCAGAAGCACCACCTATGTAGGAGGACCTGTCAATCATAGCCGATATTGCAGGATGCATTCTCCTGATTCCAAATGAGATAAACGGGATATCTCCCAGAGATTTTTTAATGAGAGCAGAGTAAGAAGAAACGCCTGAAGCCTGGCATATGAAGCCCAGTAATGGAGTTTCAAATTCTGCAAAATCTAGATACTTACCCTGAATTCTGATAAATGGAACAGGCACTCCATTCACATCCCTGGGCTTAATGACGGTTCCCTCAGGGAGGGCATAAACACTTAAATTATGTGATTTTAAGAGTGAAATAACATCATTTAAACCTGTAAAATCAATATATTCATATGTAGACGATTGTGTAGTAATTTCCATAGATACAAAGGGATTTGAATGCATTAGCTCAAGGTACTTTTTTGTTTTCTCGAAATACACATCAGTAACAACCCCGCTTATTATATCAGAATCATTTGCCATTACGAATTTATTCATTTTTAAATACCTCTTGTTTTAATTTATCCGAATTTATAGCGTTATATCCATAATTTATTTTAATGTTATTCAGTGAAGATATCTGCCTCGAGTTATCTATACATGCACATAAATCAGATACAACCTCTACTTGATAATATCTAAAGAATGCACCGGCACAGGTATGTTCCACGCAGATATCAGTTGAAATACCGAATATGTATAGCTTACTGATTTCCAATGCTCTCAGAAGTGAATCCAGATCCGTATCGAAAAATGCATCAAAATGCCTTTTGTTAATGATATAATCAGGA
>JAJZZW010000080.1 GCA_021797385.1 Thermoplasmata archaeon
CTGATTCACCCACATATAGGTGGTCAGGGCATCTGAACTCAGGATTTATAGTCATGCTTTTTCTGTCATATTTTATTACCGCATTACATTTTTCTGCAATTTTTATTGACACAATTTCGTCATCTGAGAACGATATGTTATTCAGTTTAACAGGCTTACCGGAGAATGCAGAATAAAGTACGTATCTCTGAGTAAAACTCTTTGATGATGGTGAAAAAATAGTTCCGCCGATGCTACCTTTCTTTATTCTTATATTCATTTTCCAGATATATGAATACCTTCATTATTAAATCTACTTTTTATAACATTATACCCTTCAGATAAAAATAACTCACCGGCATTATCCATCTGTTCCTTTGACTTATAGATTCCAAAAATGGCAGGTCCCTTTCCACTTCTTCCTGCAATAAATGCACCGGTACCCAGTATTTTTTTAATTTTTTTGCTATCGCGCCCGTTATCAAAAATGCAACCGTTTAGCATCATAGCTTCATAAATTTTGCCATCATATAAAAGACTCTCAATCCTGTTATAAAAATTTGTATACTGTGAAAAGTCCATATTTCCCAGATTTATGCTTTTAATAGTTTTTTTTCCTGTACATATTATGACAAAGTCTTCACTCAACTTCTGCCTGGATAGCAATGTGAAACTCCTGTTATCGGTTATGCAGTAACCGCCATAATATGACATTGCTAGATCATCCATAGCTCCTGTTACAGATGTATTATTATAAATTGATGCTTTCGCCGCGATTTTCAAAATTTCTTCATCGGAAAAATTAATAGCATTCATTTTGAACAGCCCGAAAATAATTGATATTGCCATAGCACTACTGCTTTTAAGCCCATTACCTGGTGGAATCATACTCCTCACATTTATTCTATAATTTCCGGATATAATATACCTGTCCCTAATATAATGAACCAATTTCTCCACTTCTGGCGATGGAAAAATATCAATATCTGAAGAAGTAATCTCAGTATTCATGGGAAGTTTCAGTGAAGCAGCCGCTCCGTGTCCATTTACAAAAGCAGAAAGAACAGAAATTCCACCGTTGGTTTCAATAATCATGTACTATCATTGGATAATATTATTTTATTTTTTCATAAAAAATTGTTCTGAACTCACCATATGGCACCGAAACATCATATAATTTTTTCAGGGTTTCCATTCCCTGTCCAATGAACATATCCGTTCCATTTACAGCCTTACCTCCCTTCAATTTTACAGTCTTCAAAAAAGGAGTTTCCTGTGGATTATAAATAATATCTATACCTGTAATCCCGTTAAATATCTTCTCCTCATTAACTGCCATCCTTTTATCAGGATACATTCCAAGCGGTGTACAGTTTATTAAAATATCATATTCTTTTATATTATCGTATCCCGTGGATACAATACCAGGAATAACCTCTGAGCCCGCTGTTCTGGATGCGATAGAGATATCAGCATTATAATTAGTTTTAACTGCATACGCTACGGTTCTCGCTGCTCCACCAGTTCCCATAATTACAACCTTTTTACCATCTAATTCTATTCTGTTATTTTTAAGGAGTAATAAATATCCGTCATAATCACTGTTGTATCCAATCAGCTTTCCGTCTATATTTTTAACCAGGTTTGTCGATCCAGTTGCTGAAACTACGTGATCCACTGCATCAACCAGCCGTGCCGAGATCTCTTTGTATGGAGCTGTAATATTGAAGCCCAGCATTTCTTCCCTGGCAAATTCAAAAAATCCCTCAAGGTTTTCTCTGTGCAAATTAATGGCAAGATACATTGAATTTATTCCATGTATTTTAAAAATTTTACTGTATATATCCTGTCCAGCCGACTGCCCAACCGGAGTACCAATAAGTCCCGAAAATTTCATATTCCATCCCTGTAAAGATTAATGTATCTGCGCAACTGCTGAAATTCTATTTCCCCTATGGCGGCAGTTCCATTTCCTCCAAGCATGACCATGTTCAGTTTGCCCCTTTCAACTTTCTTGTCATTTTTCATATAACTTATTAATTTATCTGTTTCAATTTCCCTGAAGTTGATCAGTGGAATACCATAACGTGCCACAGCATCCCTGATTTCATCATGCAGCATACCAGAATATCCAGACTTGTAGGCTATATAGCTTTCAAGTATCATACCATTAGCAACTGCTGTTCCGTGTGATATTGCATTTCCGGTGTATGATTCAAGCGCATGCCCTATGGAATGCCCGAAATTTAATAGATATCTAATCTTTTTTGAATCAAAGAAATCATCAGAAACAACATTTAATTTTATTTCTGTACTTTTTTTTATTATGTACTGGAGTCTCTTCTCACAGTATATGGATTCTAGGTTATTTTCGGTGAAATACTTGAAAAGCCCTGCATCCATTATCAGTCCCATTTTGATTGCCTCTGCTATTCCATCCCTGAGAAGTGCCGGATCTGAATTAAGAAGAAAGTCTGTATCGCTGAATGTTGCCTCAGGATTGTAGAACGTGCCTATGACATTTTTTATATTCATAAAATTTATGGCATTCTTGCCTCCTATGGAACTGTCTACCTGGGCCAGCAGGGTTGTCGGGATTCCCAGATAATGAACACCTCTCTTGTAAACGGAAGCAGCGTAACCTGTGAGGTCCCCCAGAGTTCCACCCCCTATATAAGAAATTGAAGAATTGCGTTCAACTTCCATTCTAATCAGTTTCCTGAATACAGCATTGAGCGATGCCATGGACTTTGCCCTTTCACCGTCAGTGATAAAGGATTTTGTAGAACTTATGGCTCTGATTTTCTTTGAATATATCTTCCTTATAGCTGAACTTACGAATGTAATATTGCCACTATATTTTTCCATTGCCCTGTTAATTTCCATTTCAAGTCCGGACCCAATGTATATTTTCACATTCTTTCCGTTTATGGTCCTTTCCAGTACTTCCATGTTTTATAATGTCAAGGTATTATATTTACCAATCGCTTGCAGCGGTACAGTGTTCATTCAATATAAAAAAATATAACTACATTTAGAATATTACCATTCTATGCTTCTTTTTGATGATTATAAAAAGGATATACTTGAAGAAATCAAAAAAATATACAGTGTATCTGAAAATGACATAGACATAAATGGTGACTACGGCGATTTCACACTGAAAATCTTTAAATTCCAGAATGAGAAAGAAGAGGTATACAGTAAAATCAAATCCACTCTGAATAAGGATTACATCGAAAATATAGAGCTCCAGGGAAATTATATCAATTTTTTCATTAAACCAGGCAAAATGTTCAATGTTGTTGAAAACTCCATTGAAACCTTCGGGATGTATCCAAATACATTTCAGGATACCTCTAAAGCTCTTATAGAGCATACGAGCTCAAATCCCACTGGCCCGATACATGTTGGCAGGATAAGAAATTCAATAATAGGAGATTCAATATACAGAATAATAAACCGTTTCGGGACAAGATCATGCACCCAGTATTTTGTTAACGATTCTGGAAAGCAGGTTATTTCACTATATCTGGGCCATGTAAAATATCATAAGGGGGAGCAGATGACGGTGGAAAATCTCCTAGATGGTTACCAGAAGATATACTCGAACATGGAAAAGGATCAGAGTATTAAAAAGGAAATACAGGAACTTGATGAGCGGTATGAGAGGGGCGATAGGGAATTAATCAGTGATATACAGAAAACGGCATCAATAGTTCTGGAATCAATCACTGCATCTCTGGAAAAACTTGGAATACACATTTCAACTTACGTGTGGGAATCCAATTTTATTCTCTATGGAGAAGTGGCCGCATTAATGGATCAACTATCTGAAGAACTTAAATCCGAGGGAAATGCGAAATATCTTGAAATCGGGGATAAAAAAATATTTGTGACAAGACAGGATGGGACATCCCTATATTTTGCCAGAGACCTTGTATATCATATGTTCAAATCACAAAATTTTGACTGGGTTATAGATGTACTTGGCGAGGATCACAAAGATCATGCAAAGAACCTCGACTATGTACTCCATAATTATCTTGATTTTCCCTCAAAAATAGATTATCTATTTTACGGATTTGTATCCCTGGAGAGTGGAAAAATGTCAACAAGAAAGGGAAATATAATCACAGTCAACGATTTATATGAAAAAACAGTTGAAGAATCGGAAAAGATAATAAGAGAGAAAAGGCCAGATTATCCAGAGGAAACTGTAAATCAAATCAGCAATGCCGTGGCATCTTCATCAATAAGATTCAACATAGTGAAAATAAACGCAAATAAACCACTGACATTCAAATGGTCGGAGGCACTGAACTTTGAGGGGGACTCGGCACCATTTATAATGTACGCATATGCCAGGGCATGTAGTGTATTATCTAAGGCAGGAAATTCAATGGAAAGCAATATGAAATATAACGAACATGAAAAGAATCTGATAAAAGCCATGTATCTGTACCCCTATTATTTACAAAGTTCAGTGGATTTTCTGAGGGCCGATATCATCGCCGGTTATATGCTTTACCTTGTGAAATCTTTCAATGAATTCTATCTCAACTGTCCCGTTATCGGAAATGAGGAAGAATATAAGAGGATAAGGCTATTAAAGGCATTCAAGCGTATAATGGAAGATAGTTCAGATCTTCTTGGCATTCGACTTCTTGAAAAAATCTAAGTTCTGTTTTTCCATTTAACCAATAACCTTATTAAATCATGAATTATCTATTTTTATGACAAAAACCAAGATAGTTGCCACCATTGGCCCCGCAAGTTTTGACGAATCAATAATTATAAAAATGGCCGATAAGGGGCTTTCAACAGTAAGGATCAATACAGCACATATAGATCCAGGCTATATAACAGAAGTCAGTAAAATGATCTATAAAATTAATTCTGAGCACAATAAAAAACTGGGAATAATGGTAGACCTCAAGGGCCCGGAACTGAGAACAGGAAAATTTCCAGGCGGCACACTTACTATAGAATCCGGAAAAATATATAATATGTCTGACGGTGATTCTATTAAATCAGATATTTCCATTAATTATAAAATTTCCCAATACATTGACAAAGATACAATTATAGCTATCAACGATGGCCGTGTCCGGTTTAATGTGAATTCACTTGAAAATGGTATAATAAAGGTAAGGGCAATGGATAATGGTATACTTCATGATAGATCACGTGTAAATATACCCGGAAAATATATAGAGTTAGGTGTTCTTACAGACCGGGATAAATTATTTATTGAGGAAAGCCTCAAAAACAATGTAAACTTTTATGCACTTTCCTTTGTGCAATCACGAGAGAATGTCTACGAGCTTCAGGATTATATTTTTGATAGAAAGGGTCAGGGAGATATTATCAGCAAGATAGAAACAAAAAACGGGTATGACAATATAGAATCCATTGTAAAGGTTTCAGATTTCATCATGGTTGCCCGTGGTGACTTGGGCGTAGAACTCCCACTGAAAGAAGTTGCAATGGCACAGAAGAGAATAATAGATATATCCCATAAGTATGCGGTTCCTACCATAGTTGCCACACAGATGCTGGAATCCATGGTAAATTCCGATTCCCCCACAAGGGCAGAAGTTTCAGATGTGACAAATGCTATACTTGACGATACCGATGCACTGATGTTATCCGAAGAAACCGCCATGGGGAAATACCCTGTAGAAGCGGTAACATATCTCTATGAAATCTCAAAATATGTTGAATCACAGGCTATGTCATTTCCAGAGCCAGAAAATTTTATGGTTGATCCCATAGCCTTTTCTGTGGCCAAGGGCGTTAAAATAATGTCAAGTACCATAGATGTAAGTTCTATTATTGCACTTACAATATCAGGGCATACAGCAAAAATTATCTCAGCTATAAGACCGGTGAATGATATATATGCGGTAGTCCAGTCTGAATGGCTCGCCAGGTCACTGAATCTCATGAAGGGTGTTATTCCAGTGGTGCTGCCTACGGAATATGCACAGTCGGAGGATATTTATGAAATAATATCAAAAATATCGCCACTGGCAAATCTCAAACCAGGTGAAAAAACTATTGTTGTATCGGGGTCCCCATCATTTTACCTGGGCGGTACAAACAATATCAGGGTACTTTCCATAGGAACCTTCATGGGTCGTGGATACCCTGCGGGTAGGAGCATAACTGGAAAAATCGATATCAACCGTTCAGGAAGTGGAAATATAATAATCCTTGACCGTTATGATAGTGGTATTGATTATTCAAAGTATGATGCGGCTATAGTAAAATCAGACGTTACAAACAGGATAATAGATACTTTCATGCAGGCGGGAAAAACCCTAGTATACAATACTGAATTTGTATCGGAAATAAAGGATGGTTCAACCATAAGCATCGATGCAGACACAGGAATAATTACATGTATATAATTATGGGAAAAATGTTAAATTATAAATGAAAATATATTAAAATTTTTAGAGATTATCAAAAGCATCGTTATTTATTGTGTTTATAAAGAGCGGTTTTCTTGAATAATCTACGTAAACATTCTTTAATTTAAGGTATTCTCCAATGCCGTATTTGCTTCCTTCTCCTGCCTGACCTGTCATTCTGAATCCAGTATGGTAACCCTGGGATGCCTCCGGACCTGGCATATTTATATATAGTTCACCGAATCTTATCCTCTCGGAAGCTTCCAGCATCAATTCTGGGTTCTCTGTAAACAGATATGAAGCGAGACCATATTTTGAATCATTGGCCCTTTCGTAAAGTTCATCCATTGTGGAAACCTTTTGAGTACCTATTATTGGTCCGAATATCTCATTCTGGAATAGATCAGATTTCTGGTCAACATTTTCTATAACTGTAGGCTCAAAGAAATATCCTCCACTGAATTTTCCTCCAAGAATTGGAGGTATGCCACCTGTAAGTATTTTATAGCCTGAATCTTTTGCCTCTTGTACTGTTTTTTCCATACCGGCCAAGGCACCCTTATTTATCAATGGTCCCACATCTGATGTTTCAGGATTTCCGATGGACAGCCTTTTTGTTACCTTTATAAATTTGGACATGAAATTATCATAAATATCCTCATGTATGTATAGCCTCTCGGCCGCTATGCAGGATTGACCCACATTCAGATACTTTGCCCATACTAGGCTTTTAAGTGCCTTCATTATATCTGCATCCTTCCATACCATGAATGGTGCCTTACCACCGAGCTCCAGGATAAGTTTTGCCATGTTGGATGATGCATTCTGCATTATTCTTTGGCCTGTGGAAGTAGATCCTGTCATGGTAACGAGTGCAACCTTCTTGTGATTTACTATATAATCTCCGATTTCTGAACCTTTACCTGTTATGAAATTTAGGACACCTTTTGGAATTCCTGCTTCTATGAATTTCTTTACCAGCCATTCAGCAGTGAGTGGTGTATCAGAACTGGGTTTCAGAATTACAGTGTTTCCTGTAAGCAGCGCAGGTGCTAATTTTCTGACTACCATGGCTGCCGGAAAATTCCATGGTGTTATGGCTACAACGATTCCATAAGGTATCTTGTACTGGAATATCTTTCTATCAGAAGTTGTTCCCTCAACTATATCACCTGTAAGTTTTCTTTCAAATTCTGCATAGTACTGTATCTGGTCAATGACACCATCCACCTCATCTGCAGCCTCACGTTTTATTTTACCGACCTCCAGGGTAAGAAGGTTTTCCAGTTCGGTCCTGCTTCTAGATATAAGATCTATGGCGCGGTAAAGCATTCTCGCTCTCTCGGGGCTTCCCATTCCTGACCACGATTTAAACGCCTCCTCAGAGGAATCCATTGCCGCATCGACATCCTCTTTTGTTGCCGCAGGAAATGTGTCTATAACTTCTCCTGTGCTGGGATTGTACTTATTCAGAACTGCCCGATTTGAAGAATCTTTCCATACTCCATCAATGTATATTTTCATATAATAGCATTCCAATTAAATATAAATGTGTTTAGATTGGGATACCATGAATATATCCAATAGCTGATAATTATAACACCCTGAACGGGTACTTTTTGATATATAAACCTTCAATAGCAAAAAAATATTCTAGGAAAACATAGATTACATAGAGTATTCCAGAGATTTTCTAAATCCACAGACATGCAAACTCTTGATTTCAATAAATATAAATAGAAATAAATAATTCCATACAGTAAATTATCGGTGATTATTGATGAATGATGGTGATTTCATAGA
>JAJZZW010000081.1 GCA_021797385.1 Thermoplasmata archaeon
CATACGAGGATAAATACGCAAGGACCGGAATAAGGTTTATTGACCTCTCAAATAAGGAAATAATAGCCGATAAGATTGAAACTATATTCAATATGAAAAGAGAACTTTTGAAGGGAAGCATTTACGAAGACCCTGAGGAAAGGAAGAAAATGGTGGAGTCTCTATTCTCATACGGCAAGTTAATTCTCAAATATATGGATTATACCGAGAATATAATATACAATGATTACAGAAACGGTAAAAATATTTTATTCGAGGGTGCACAGGGAGGAATGCTGGACATTGATTTCGGCATATATCCCTTTGTCACATCATCTAATACCCTTGCAGGGGCAATGTCCACTGGTTCCGGTTTCTCTTTCAGGAAGGTGGATCGAGTAATAGGTGTATTCAAGGCATACACATCAAAGGTCGGGTCAGGTCCATTTCCCTCTGAAATATTGAATGATAGTACCCTGAGAGATCTGGGCAGTGAGTATGGCACTACAACCGGAAGGCCCAGAAGGGTGGGATGGCTTGATCTACCTCTTCTGAAATATACATCCATGATGAATGATGTTGATTCCCTTGCAATAACAAAGGTTGATGTTCTGGGTCAGCTGAAAACCATAAAGGTTGCAACTAAATACACTATTGACGGGAATGAAATAGACTACTTCCCCAGGCGCCTGGAGGATTTTGATAAACTAAAAGTTGAATACGTGGAATTTCCGGGCTGGGGCGGTATTGAAAATCAGGATGCCATACTTTCCGGCGGATATGAGGAGCTTCCTGCAAATATGAAGAAATTTCTGGAATTCATAGAAAAGGAAACCGGGAAAAGCATTGACATCATATCTCTGGGAGAAGACCGTAAAATGACCATTACAAAACAAATATTTAATTAATATAATGCAATTATGGCATACAGTTTGAAGGGCATGTTTTTGCTGCTCTTTTCACATGCTCCGATGGTGTAGTCAGGCCAAGCATTCCGGCCTTTCGAGCCGATGACTCGGGTTCAAATCCCGGTCGGAGCACATATGGAACTTTTCAAGTTTTTCAAATGTTAAGACATGCACATGGTTTGTTGGTTTAATGGCAATGAAGCTGATTCCAGATCAACCCAAATAAATTTAAATATTAAAGTATACTTTACTTTTATCAAGTTTACTTAAAGTGAAAATAAATGGTCTTTAAACTGAATAAAAGCTCTGGAACACTGAAAAGCAATGTGCATAAATTCGCAGATCTATCTGCACTGTCCACATCCAGTGTTGCTCCGGCTTTCAGCATTGCGGCATCCTATGGTGTAATAGCACTTTACCTGGGCTTTTATTCCATTATGGCTATAATACTGACCTTTCCAGTCTGGCTCGGTGCTGCAATAATATTCAGGAAGTTCAATAGATTATATCCCAATGCCGGAGCTTCATACCACTGGGGAAGCAGAATTGTATCAAGGAAATATGGAACAATGCAGGCATGGATAATTACACTTGCATACTTTTTCTCCATTCCACCTATAGTAATACCTGCAGGGGAATACACTGCAGCCCTTCTCTACAATACTGGCATTATCAATTATTCGGCATATAATAGCCCTGCTGTTATATTCATTATAGGGAGCATGTGGATAGGTATAACCCTTCTGGCATCTATACTGGGTGCAAAGCCTACTGCACGGCTGACAGAAATATTCCTTATCCTTGAACTTGCCATAATTGGGATATTCATTGTTATTGCCATTTATTTTCTTCCAGGGGATACAGTAAATAATATATCCTATAGCTGGTTTTTCGGCTTCAATAGACTTTTTAAGGACCCTTACAGGTTCATGATAGCCTTTCCTGTAATTGCAACAATAATGGACGGATGGGAAATTGACTCATATGCATCAGAAGAATCCTTCAACAGGGAAAAGTGGCCGGGAACAACAGGCATTATTGGCCTTATTGCAGTATTCTGTATTTACCTTGTAACCATGACATTAATGGATATTGAGACGCCAATGAGCTTGCTTTCGGTCAGTCTTGACCCGCTGGCAACATGGTCTGAATATATAATACCACAGTACTCATTCATAATGGATATAGCGGTAATAGCATCTACAGCAAGCTCTTTATGGCTCACAACGTATATCCTGAGCAGGGCCTGGTATGCAATGTCCAGAGAGAAACTACTCCCACGGCAGTTCGGGTATCTCAATAAGACAAGGAAAAGCCCATATGCAAATCTTCTCATGATCGGTGTTGCTGCCGAATCAATAAATGCTGTGATGTTGTTCATGCCATCAATAGAAGGATTTTTCGCAGAGCTCTTATCTATATCCGGAATATTCCTCATGATGGAGTTCGGTGTGGATGCATTTACAGGGATATACCTGTATACGCATAAATCCAAAATGCATCTGAAACTACTTTATCTGTTCATATCAATATTTTCATTTGTGGGATTTACCATAATGATTCTTTTCGGATTGATAACGAATACGACCTTTCTAATACTGACAATAATTTTGATAATGCCCGGAATTCTACTATTATATAGGGATAAAAAAAATAATTTAGACAATATTTAAAAAATTTATTTGGTTTTGTTGTCTTCTTCTTTGCTTTCGGCTTCCTTCTTTTCAGTAGTTTTAGGTGTTGCGGGTTTCCTTGCATAGAAGTAGTAAACAACAACGCCCAGCAGTACAGCTGCTACTACGATTCCCACATATGCGCCTGTATAGTCGGTGTGTATGGGTATTGCATTTGTACTGGCCAGTACATATGACTCGGTAGTAGATGTGATTGTATATGTTTCATTTGCTGCTGTTGTTCCCGAGGTAACATGAGTGGTAGTTGTTGTAAGTGTGTAACCGATCAACATATTGTTTGCTTTACTTATATATACGTTTCCCGTAATGTTTGCATATGAAGACGCAAGGCTCGGTGTTGCTTTTGTGCTACTTGTCATATAAATTACATAATCTGTTGCTTCAACTGAACCGAATTCGCTCTTGTAGTATGGCATATATGGGGCCTTTGTGTAATTAAGAGTCATATTGTATGAATTTTGCCCACCTGGGATATAATAGCCATCAGTTCCCATATCATTTATGGTAATGTTTTTAGATGTGTTTTTTACCATTCTAGGAATGGCATACTTTGCATATTTATCTATTGAGGCATTAGTAACAGTAGTCATTCCAGGGCCATTAAAAATTATGGGCAATGTTATGTTCACAGCTGTGCTGTTAGCTGTATCCACAGTAACGTTGTAATAAGTCGTCACCGGAGATGCAGTGACATTATTTGTGGTAGTCTCCGGCATACCAGCGTCTTTAGAATAATTATGGTAATAAGTATACCCGGTACATGTGTAAACATAATTCATTGAATTTCCGCTTGCAAGATAGGACGGTGTCGATGGTGTAGCAGCTGCCGAAACCGGAATACCTATCATCAAGACGGCGACAAAAAGAGCCATCAAAACTATAATTCCTTTCTTATTCCTATTTATCATCTAATGAGTAATAGTTGTATATATTTAAAATTTACGCTAAATTTCTTAACAGTGTATATGATTTAAGCATTATACTACTATAACATATGTTTTTCCCAAATTTGTCTTAATTAAAAATATCATATAAATATCCTGCAGGGTTCAACACAAAATATATCTATACTTTTGATACCTAAAAACTTTTAATTCTTAAACCATGGAAATTATAAAAATTATTTAATGCCATACATTTGATTATGAAAATCTGAGGATTCAGGCATAACTGGCCTATGAGTAAATATCGTTCGTTTTATTACGTCGCCTAAATAATAAATAATTTTAGAATTACCATTTCTGAGGTTTTTTAAAATGATAATACATCTTCCACTACAAATATAGACAGAGGAATTGTTTTTCCTGTCATAAAATTAATCAATCTCTCCAGAATAATAAAATTAGTCTGTATCCCCTCAATATAAATGGGCCTGGCCGGATTTGAACCGGCGATTTCTTCCGTGTGAGGGAAGCGTCATAACCACTGGACCACAAGCCCGTTGCAAGTATATTATATTTAAGTTATTAATTTTTTAGGGTTTAATCGGCAGCGGTGTAAAAGTAAGGACAAACATTACAAGGGCAAATACTGCAATTCCGATATCAAATTTGGATATCTTTTCATAATCATTCAGGGCAGGTGGATGTACCATGCCCATGAAGATCACAAATAATGCCAGGAAGAACCATCCAAGATAATCATATGCTATAGTAAGGTATAGCAAAAATCCTATGAATATGTATCCCACTATATACGATTTAGGACCCAGTATGCCCCTTGCTATATGCCCGCCATCCAGTTGCCCTGCAGGTATGAGATTCATGGCAGTGGCAAACATACCCACCCATACAGCAAATACCATGGGAAATATGGGCACATTGGACGGCTCTATAATGCCGAAGAGATGGTATATCTCTGGATAGTTCAGTACGAAGGGAATGTAATTTCCTATGGGTTTGAATATTCCCTCAAAGTACTGTGCCAGGAACAGCAATGGTATTGCAGCAAGGAATCCTGCAATGGGGCCCGCAGCGCCTATTTCGGCCATTGCCTTTCTGGTTGGAACAGGGTCACGCAGTGATACAAAGGCACCGAATGTGCCTATAAGATATGGAAAAGGTATGAAGAATGGCAGTGATGCATTGACACTGTATTTCTTTGCAACTATATAGTGCGCTGTTTCATGTATTCCCAGAATGAACATCAGTGGCAGTGAAAAGAACACAAAACCATAAAGAAGTTTATATTCTTCAGCATACGGTCCGGGATAAACAAAGCTGCTTGCATAGATGGAACCTACATATATTGTGGATGCCAGTGTGAGTATGAGCATTACAAGATTTACCCTGTTGCTCCTGTATGTTGATTTCGGCCTTATGCCCACCTCAACATAATGCTCCACATCCAGTACAAGAACTGGAATGTATCCTTCCGGAACCAGGATTTTCCTCAGATCATCAAACTGCTGATTTATATCCGGATTGTCGCTGTCAAAGAACAGGAATTTTATGCTGGCAGGATTGGCTATGACCTCATATGTGTTTATTTTCGATTTTACGGTTTCTATAACGCCTTTCATATTTTCGTTTTCAATCTTCACACCCTGAAGCATAACAACCCCTGCATTTACTGGTATCTGCACATAAATGGCAACATCTCATAATGTATCACAGCTTTTAAACTTTTATGATTCCGTCCTACTATGTGATCATAGATGCAGTACTTATTTCATGGAAAGATTTATTTTTGAATGAATTATATTGATTTTAAATGGATACTTTCTCGGAGTTCATGGATTATCTTGAAAAAAATAAGGATTCTATACGGAGAGACCTTAAACTGGATGAAACCTCAGAAATATATAAATTTTACAGGAATTTATTTGAATCCAGCTATCATGAATTTGAACCGCATGATCCCGGCAAAATAGATGTGGCATCAACAGATAGTTCTGAATTCCTCAGGATGCTGTACAATGGCAAGAATATTATTCTGATAAGGGCTTATACACTCTATAAGAATAACATAACATCAGACTTTCTCGCAGACATAGTTGCTGTAGACCCTGTAGACCAGAGAAATTTTACAATACTGCTCATGGAGCATTCCGAGCATAAATCAATACTCAAATTCATGGAAGAGAATTCACCGGAATTCATATTCATCGATGGTTCCCTCAAGGGCAGGCTTTCACACAGGGTAGATCAGCTGCCAATTGAAGGTTATGAAAATTTCATGTATGACTATGTAAAAACACTGAAGGAAATGATAAGAAAGGCATTTGAAAAAAATATAACACTGATATTCATGGCAAAGAGCAGTTACACGGACTGCTTCAAAAAATATCTCCTCAGTACTGCAAGAAAGGACCCGGAAACATTAAAAATAATAGAGAAGGAATCAGGAATATACAGAAATGACCATTATCTGATAAAGTCATTTGCCAGGAAGAAGGGCTATACGCAGCCTGTCATGTATCGCAAAAACATCGAGGGCATAAATGTAAATTATGTATCCACCGATATACTCCCTGACCCGGAAGACCTTCCCATGAAGGTTCAGGTTATATCACGGGATTTCGCCCATATAGATCTTGATGGAAAACCATACAGCATGGATGAAAAGATAATAAACATAATATTTTATGGTTATACCGGTTACAAGGTGTACAATCTCTGGCTCGTTGATGTAGATAAGAAGGTAAAATTCAGGTCAGTGGAAATGGAGCGCATATATATGCGAGCTCTGGAGCGGAAGCTCGGAATAACATTCTATGAAACAAGAGGTGAAAGGCGTGCAAGAATCAGGGCTTAAAATAGGTTATACAATAGGTGAGAATACATCAGGAAAATTCCAGTTTGTCATATCGGATGATAGCAATATAAAGAAATGGGAATATGTTTATCTGAAGATTCACGGTGAAACCGTAATAGGCAGAATAGAGGAAATAGTGTCAAAAAGTGAGCTCATGAACGAAAACATGGATTTCCAGAGCATTGACAGGTATTCTGCTAATGGATTAAATGATTTTGTGAATATATGCATTTCAACCATACTGGGGAAAATCAGGGAAGGTTTTCTAATGCAGTCAAGGGAGATAATCAAGCCAGGAATGCCAGTATACCCTGCAGGGGATGAAATACTCCAGCAGGTATTTTCCTTCAGGGAGGAGGAATCGCTGGATATAGGCAGCCTTCCCGACAATAATGTGAAGGTATCGCTGAATGTGAATGGATTGAGGAGGCATCTTGCCATACTGGCACAGACCGGAGCGGGCAAGAGCCATACTGCATCGGTAATCATGGAGGAGCTTCTCAAGAAGGGTGCGTCCATCATAGTTCTTGATCCACATGCTGATTATGTTTTCATGAAAAAAGGCACAGATGGAAAGATATACTCTGACGGTATAAGTGTATTCAGGACACCGCTGAGCACTGGCCGTTACACAAACGATGATGTGGGCATAATCAATAATTTCACAATAAGGTTCAGCGATTTGACACCGGAGGATGTGAAAGGCATCATGGACATAAAAGAAGGATACACTAATTTAAATTCAATCGTGGATGACATATACAAGAAAATGAAGGGGAAAAAGGATCTTAATGATTTCCTTCAAACAGCAGAGTCCTTGCCCCAGGAGGATTACAGGAAGATCAGGGGAAGGCTGACATTTCTCGGTAAAATCAAGGATATATTCCAGGATTATACAACCGGCATAACCGACTATCTCGGTCCCGGGAAGATGTCCGTAATGGATTTATCCGGAATGGATCAGTTTCTGGCCAATTACTTTTCATACAGGGTTCTGAGCTCCATATACGATGTGAAGCTTTCATCGGAATTCAAATATCCGGTATTTGTTTTCATTGAGGAGGCCCATAACTTTGTCCCGCCTAGAAACAACAGCAATATCGCCAGGATGATAAAAAAGATAGCCGGGGAAGGAAGAAAATTCGGTATATTCCTTGTTGTCATTACCCAGCGTCCCGGAAAGATCGATGCGGATGTGCTCAGCCAGTGCAATTCCCAGATAATACTCCGTGTTACAAATCCATCGGATCAGAATGCCATACTGGAAAGCAGTGAAAATATTACCGGATATCTCATGGCAGATCTTCCATCACTGGATACAGGTGAAGCCATAATAGTCGGTGAAATAGTAAAGATGCCCGCAATAGTAAAGATAAGGGACAGGGAAACAAGAGCAGGTGGTTCTGATATAGATGTAATAGAACTGTTAAAGGAAGCCAGGGAGGAGGTAAGGAAGAGGAATGATCCTTCCGAGGTAATGAAAAAGACGAAAGATTTGCTTGGTGAATTCTGATGGCAAGATTTCTACATCTATCCGACACACATCTCGGATATAAACAGTACATGATGGATTTACGTGAAGAGGATTTTTATGAGTCATTTAATGAGGCTATAGATACCGGCCTGGAAGAAAATGTTGATTTCTTCGTCCATACAGGGGACCTTTTCGACACATGGTCTCCATCGAATCGTGCGATGAATGAGTTCAAAAAGGCAATGATAAAGCTGTATAAAAAAAACAAGGTTATGTACCTTATAATGGGGGACCATGACCGCCCCAAGAGAACGGATGAGGTAGCCTCCAGGATATTCGATTTTCTCG
>JAJZZW010000082.1 GCA_021797385.1 Thermoplasmata archaeon
TATTACGACCTGTATCCGCATATAAAATTTATATTATCAGGGTCCGCTTCTATATCATTGAGAAGAAAATCAAATGAAAGCCTTGCAGGTAGAGTTATATCTATATATATAGAACCTTTGAGTTTCAATGAATTTCTTGAAATGAATAATTATGATACGGGGAAAATACGTAAGAATCCAGATATGTATAAGAGAGAGATAATTCCTATGCTGGAAAAATACATGAAGTACGGAACTTTTCCCGAACTTGCACAGAATAATGATGAGGATTATGCAAGAACATACATAAGGGAATCTGTAATAGATACAATAATATACAGAGATATCCAAAATGAATTCAAAATTAATGATGTAAATCTTGTGAGGGCGTTAATGAAACTTATTGCAAATAAACCCGGACTAACATTAAATTTTAAAGCAATATCTGAAAATCTGGGTAAGGATCAGAGAACAATATCAAATTACTTTGAATACCTAGAATTTGGATTGCTGATAAAAATGATTTACAATTATCGGGCAAATGATTACATAAATCTACGAAAATTAAAAAAGTGCTATCCTGTGACTCCCAATATTGCTTTTGCATTATCTGATAAATTCCATGAATTATTACCGTATGTTATGGAAAATCTGGTTTTAATGAAAATTAAAACGGATTATTTTTATAAAAATAGTTATGAGGTAGATTTTATTTTGGTTAATAATGATAAAATCTCCCCCATTGAGGTCAAGAAAACAAATAAAACAGAAAAGCAAATTAAATTGTTTATGAGCAAATATAGAGATAAAGTAGAAAGCCCACTTTTAGTGACATATGATGAAGAAAAATATGGAAATATAAACGTAATACCTTTATGGAAATTTCTTATTTTGCAATAACCCAGAATTCATTTTCTTTCAACCTATAAGTGAACAGAAAAAGAGAAAGTTATTAATATTGTTTATAATTTGTTTTTGATGTATAACGGCTGGATAAACGATACTGTTGATCTTATAAAAAAATTGGATAAACAAAATAAAATAAAATTTATAATCAATTATGGTTCGTTTGCTAATAACACATTCCACAATGGTTCAGATATAGATTTGTGCATTTATTATGAAGGATCCGTGAAGGAGAGAAGTGAATTTAGATTGAAGGTTCTGAGTCAGGTAAATGATATTTTTGATATCCATATATTTCAGGATCTCCCGCTGTATATCCGGGCCAGCGTTTTGAAAGGTAGAATACTCTACTGTAAAGATAAAGAGATTTATGATATTTTTAGAAGTACGATACAGGACTATGAGGACTATAAACGTGGATATTATGATTATATAAACATGGAGAAGATACAATGAGAAAAGACATAATAAAAAATAAAATAAAAGAAATCCTGGAAAGTTTAGAATTGATAAGTGATAACCTTCCCGCTTCTTTTGATGAATTTCAAAATCTAGGCATTGTTAAGGATGGAATATACAAAAGGATTGAGTATGCCATTGAAAATTTAATTGACATTTTCTATATAATCAATGCAGATTTAGAGTTAGGAATACCTGAAGACGATTCTTCCATGATAGATAATCTAGAGCATAAAAACATTATAAGTATAAGTGTAAGAAATTTGATGAAAAACATGAAAGGTTTCAGGAATGTCGTTGTCCACAGATATGGTAAGATAGATGATAAACTGGCGTATACATTCATAAAAGAGAATATGGGTGATTTTGAAATTGTAATAAAATGCATAGAAAATATAATTGATAGATACCAGTGAACAGTGGCATTGCTATTATTGATATACCTTAACCATCAGTCAAGGAACGCATATGGAAGTACTTTTCCTTTAATTTCTTTGAATTTAACATGTATCTTTCTGCCAGTTGAAACAATATTTCCATCAATATTCATATAGGACCCGAAACCTTCCTGGAACTTTATTATGCCGTAAAAGCCATGGTTGAATTCTGTACAGGAATAAATTTCTCCGGTACCTGATGATTCAGCTATTTCTATGTTGTTGCTTCCGCAAAATGGGCATACAGCTCTGGGGTAATAATAATTCCTGCCACACATTTTGCACTTTATGAACGGCATCTTATTGCTAACAAACATCTTATCATATTCATTAAATATCTCATCTATTCTCATTTAATCACCCAGAATTAATGAAACCGAATGGTTTCTGGACCATCCCCCTATTCCATTGATGAATACCTTTCCCGGACTTTTTACCTGATTTCCAGAAGCCATTTCATTCATTTGCAGAAGTGCCTCATACAGGAGAACACTGCCACTCATATATGCGGGCTGCCCCCGGTTGATGCTGCCACCGCCTGTATTCAGTGGCAGGGCACCATCCACTGATATTGAATTTTTTTCAATGAATTTACCGGACTGCCCCGCAGGCACTATGCCGGTATTTTCCAGCTGAAGCATTACAGTAATGCTGAACGAATCATAAAGCTCGTAAAAATCACATTTAGATATTTCATTCCTGAAATCCTTCGAGCTTTCAGCGGCAGGTGTGATAGTTATATCATCTACTTCGGGCGGTAGAAGGCTCTGATGGGCCTCGCCATAGTTCTGTATTTTTATTTCCCTGAGTTTTCCTGGCTTTCTGGATACTATAAAGGCATGGAAGCCATCCACAGGATATACAATTTCCAGCAAATGCAATGGGGATGATACTATTGATGACCTGAGTACATCATCCACCGATAGGTCTCCAGTAAACATTGAATACCCTGATCTATTTGCATTTTGCCTCTGCTTTACAATCAGTTCTGCCCTCTGGGAATCTGTTGAACCGTATATTTTTTTATGCCTCTCTGCTACCAGGGCATAATCAGAAACCGGATTCATGCTATTATATAGATTTATTAAATGCCTGTATGGTGTGTTTGTTACCTCTGGATAGAGTTTTTCAAATGAATCCACAGTCTGCTTCCTCTTCCTTACATCAGAACCCTTGCCCCCGAAGAGCAGAAGTATGTTCTCAGCTATTCCCTCCTTTATCAGCCTTTCAGCCCTCCATAAAGCTGATAGCACGGATGGCCCCCCGTATTCCAGTGAGTCGATATATTTCGCAGTAATGCCTAAATAGCTACAGATCTGATCCGGGAAAAAGTGCATGTATATGTTCCCATCAAATACTCCCGGGAGGAATGTAGTCATGAAGCCATCAATATCACTTCGTTCTAAATCTGCCATTTCAAGGGCTTTTTCTAGAGCCTCGGTCATTAAATCATAAACACTTCCATCATAATTCTTATAAACTGCCTCTGCAAAACCCCTTATCATTGATAAACCACCTCCATGGATTTTATACCGGACCTTTTGATTTTTCCGGATGCATTCAGTGGCATTTCCCGGACAAATATAACCCTGGCCGGAACCTTGTATCTTGCCAGTTCCGTTCTGCATGTTTCAAGAATATTTTCCTTTATATTTTCATAGGAGGTTACCTCTCCATTGAGTTTAACATATGCAGCAGGTACTTCTCCCTTATACTCATCAGGCTCTCCGATAACCACGGCATCCTCCACATAGGGGTTTTTCCTTATAATTCCCTCAACTTCGGCAGGTACCACCTTATATCCGGAAACGTCGATAAGATCCTTCTTCCTGTCAATAATAAACACAGATCTATCCTTATCTATGTGGCATACATCCCCAGTTTTCAACCCTTTTCTGCAGAATGATTTTGCGGTATCTTCAGGATTCTTAAAATATGAATCAACGATCTGTGGTCCGGAAACTGTTAATTCTCCATCCTTTCCGCGGAATAGTTTTGTGTAATAAACAGGTTTTCCGGCTGTAAGGACACCTTTGTAGGTCAGCAATTCCCCTGAATATGGATATTCCCATAATGTCACAGGTGATGTGCTTTCAGTCAGGCCATATGCCATATGTATCCATTGTCCTGCCATGGCTTTCCATTCATACTGGGTTTTAACCGGCATGGGCATTCCCCCTGCAGACCATAACCTCATGGAAGAAATCATATTTTTGATATCCTCTATGCCAGACCAGGAATTTAGCATGGCCCTGTACGCCGTTGCAACGAACATGGTTATTGTCGTCTGTTCTGATTCTATGGTTTCAAGGGTATTCATTGCATCGAATCTGTAAGTTAATACCATGGATGCCCCTGAAATTACCGTGAGTGATATTCCGAATATGAGTCCGGTTATATGGAAAAACGGGGCGATACACAGATTCTTATCTTTTCCGGATACTGCATACCATTCACGGTATATATATGAGGCTGCATAAATATTTTTATGCCTGATTACAGCAGCCTTCTGCCTGCCACTTGTCCCCGAGGTGAAAACGAGCATCGCGGTGTCGTTCACATCCGGAAGATAACCATTGAAAACCGGTTTTTTCCTGATAACCAGTTCTTCTAACTGTTCGCCATGAATGAATTTATTTCTTAATTCCGGGGGCATTTTTCCGAATGTTTCCGGGGATGTATAAAGGATGTGCATGCCATTTAATGATTTTATTCCTGAGAATTTATCCCTGAATTCGCTACTGATTATAACCATATGTGTGTCGGTAAATTTAAGTTTTGAGATTATTTCAGCTTCTGAATCAATCGGGCTCAATGGAATGAATATGCATGAATTTTTCCACGCGGCATACTGGACCATGGGAAACTGTGGTATATTCTCTGCTATTATGGCTATAGTATCTCCAGGGTCGCAGTAGGCTGAAATCTGTGCGGCAATGGCATTGGTGTACTCCTCAAATTCGCCATAGGAAATATGGGCACCGAAGTAGTAAATTAATGGAGTTTCCGTTTTTTTATCCCTTATGACCTCAAGCATAGTTTTCACAGTATCATACCTCCACCGACATCCAGAAGAATTCCATTAATATAACTACTTTCCTCTTTCAGGAGGAATTCCACTGCATTGGCAACATCCTCTGGGGTTCCTATGCGTTTTAATGGTATTTTTTCTATAAATTTTTCCTTTATTTTATCGGGCATGCTATCGGTCATTGGTGTTTTAATAAAGCCGGGAACGACTGCGTTTGATGTTATACCATATTTACCCAATTCCCTTGCTAGAGTTCTGGTAAATCCTATTACTCCTGCCTTCGCTGAGGAATAATTTGCCTGCCCAATGTTGCCGTTCCAGCTAGCTGATGATATATTTACTATTCTTCCAGAATTATTTTCAATCATGGAATTAATAAATTGTTTTGTGACATTGAACATACTGTACAGATCTGTTTTTATAACAGCATCCCACTGTTCATATGTCATATTTTTGAACATTACATCCCTGTTGATTCCAGCATTGTTTACTATGCCATATACCTCATTCTTATTAATGGTAGAAAATGCCTTTTCACACTTTTCGTAGCTGGAAACATCACATTGTATGCCCTGAACATTTCCATATAACTCATTCATTTGAGATCCGGTTTCACTTATGGAAGGGTCATAATCAACCATTATAATCCCGTAGTGCTTCTTTGCCAGATATTCAGCGATTGAATGCCCTATACCTCTGTTAGAACCTGTGACTATAATTTTTTTCATCAATGTCAATACCTCCATTAACCTAAAACCGCATGAGAATATAATATTTTCACAGGGACATTAAATGATCAATGAAAGTTCATTTTTATCCATATTCTCCACAGTTTCAAGAAGCATTATTAATAACATTAATAATATTTGGGTTTACATGTCAATAAATTATTACAGTTCTCCAGTGGCAGAGAGATAAAATCTCTATAAGCGGAGGTAATAAAAATGTAATAGATGAGTGAACTATCCGTTTAAAGTACTGTAAGGATACTATTAAGCTCCAACTTTTCTTAAATGGATGTACGCTGAATATTGGAATAGGGATATGTTACAATTCTATATCCAGTCGCCTTACATAGGAATATAGGTCTAATTTTTGTAATGCTTTAACTATATAATAAGATATTTTTATTAAATGCATATTACTGTATATGGATAAGATAATTTTAGTTGTTGACACAGGCGTTGACGACGCCATGGCAATGATACTACTTAAAAGACATGGAATTATACCGGAATTTATTGTAGCCCAGTCCGGGAATTCTGTACTGGAAAATACTTATAGAAATACTGTTGGCATAGCCAGTATGCTCGAACTCGGATGTCCCGTATATCCCGGATCGTACACCCCAATTATAAAACCACATTATTATGAAGATTATCATGGTAAAAACGGCCTTGCCTGCTATAAATTTCCTGATAAGCCTTTGAATAACACACATAATGGCATTGTTAAAATGTATGAAGCACTTAAACATGGAAAATACCGAATAATATGCACTTCCCCACTTACTTCCCTTGGAATTCTTTTCAGGCTTAACCGTGATATACAGAGAAATATAATAGATTTAACTATCATGGGTGGCGCATTTGGAAAAACTCCATGGGGAAAGGGAAATATGGGTGACGCAGAGTTCAACATATTCTATGACCCGGAGGCTGCTAAAATTGTTTTTGGTCTTGATATTAAGATAACTGTAATACCACTGGACCTGACAATGAATCCAGAACTGGCAATTAAACAGGCCATCAGTGTCTCAAACAATAACAGTGTTAGTGCTTTTGTGAAGAAGACTACAGAATTTATGCTTCAAAAACATGGAAACTATGAATTACATGATCCTATTGCTGCATATGCGGCCATAAATCCGGATGCATTTGAATTTTTAAACGGTAAGATAAGTATTGATGATAATGGTGTAACTTCCATGGAACAGAAAGAAGAATCCCTGCACAGGATTGCCGTACAGATAAACCCGGACTTATACCAGAGCGAAATTGTGAAAATGATTTATCAATGATGCGGAAAATCTTTAATATTATTATGCATCTATTCTCATGAAAAGGTACGATATTTATATTTCTGCTCCTCTTTTCAATGAAATGGAGATCAGATTCAATGAGGAAGTAGCCAGCTTTCTCGATCGAAAGGGATTCTCAACATACCTTCCCCAGAGAGACGGTGGTGAGGATGAAATGTTGCTTAAAGACCCTAAGTTGTGGCCCGAAATTAGCAAAAGAGTTTTTGAACGTGATGTGAACGCCCTTAAAGATTCGTCCGCATTGCTGATGATAATGGATGGCAGAGTACCGGATGAAGGTGCTTGCGTGGAACTGGGCATGGCATATGCATATGGGAAAATTTGCATAGGATTCCAGACTGATACCAGGAGTTTTGCTACAGGTCAGAATAATCTTATGCTGGATCATTCATTTTCTTATAGCATAGTACGCAACTGGAAAGATCTCGATAAACTTCTGGTAAAAATAAAAGATGATATTAAAAGGGATTTTTAAAAAATAACTCCAGAGCTAAATGGTTTAAATAGTCTATAACTATTTGAGTATATGGATGAAGCGCCTGTTTCTCAGGGAAAGATACGTTCCAGTCTCTATTTAATGTTTAACCGCGATGAATGGGCACGGAGACGGGGCAATCTTGATATAAAACTTTCATCAAACGATGTTAAAAAGGTTCTAGCACTGAACGACAAGATTACAGAATCGGAGATTAGAGATTTTTACTTTCCCATTACCAGATTACTACAACTATCGATCAATAATAACAAGAATCTATACATGGAACGAAACAGATTCATAGGGATTAACCCGGATAAGATGCCATTTATTATAGGAGTTACAGGAAGTGTAGCAGTTGGCAAGAGCACAACTTCTAGATTGCTGAAGACACTTCTTGAGAGGATTAATCCTGAATATAGAATTTATATTGTTTCTACAGATAATTTTCTGAAAAACAATGCAAGACTCAGGGAAGAAAACCTCATGGAAAGAAAGGGATTTCCGGAAAGTTATGATATGCAGAATCTTATAAGTTTTCTTGTTGATGCCAAGTCTGGAACATCCCTTTTAGAGATTCCAGTATATTCGCATCTAAAGTATGATGTATTACAGGAAAAACAGGAGATAATTAATCCTGATATACTTATACTGGAGGGCTTAAATATACTTCAGATAGATCATTCAAGAACCGCTAACCAGATATATGTTTCGGATTTCCTGGATTTTTCCATCTTTATTGATGCAAATGTAGGGTTTATAAAGCAATGGTTCATAGAAAGATTTTTCCTGTTAATGGAAACCGCATTTAAGGATAAAAATTCGTATTT
>JAJZZW010000083.1 GCA_021797385.1 Thermoplasmata archaeon
GCGGGATTGATAACAGTGATTATGCAATATATCTCGAAGAAGATCAGTTATTGCATGCCCTCAGTTACTATTTTTATTATGAAATATGGAAACCTGCCGAATATCTTGCTTATCCCGAGCGGTCGGTATATCATCAATTAACGAATATCTGGTTTGCCTGCGATATAATAGATTATTACATAAAGAATGGAATTAGTTTAAAAGGTACCCTTCAGGGTGTATACAGGGATGAAGAAATAAATATTACTGGAAAGATAATTAACACCGAAAGGATTAACGGAAAAAAACAATCCTTTTATATCAGTTCAGGTGATCAAATATATTCTGTAGGTGGAAAATCAGCCATATATGAAGATATAAAACTTGTAAGTATAATACTTACAAAGTTAACCTAAAAATAATGCCCCTGTAATAGAATTATACTACTTATCAAGATAGTATATCAACAATTTTTAATAATATGTATATCTTAATCTTATTATGTTTGACAGAAATTTTAAATTTGGATTTTCTGAATGTGGATTTCAATTTGAAATGGGAATATCTGATAAGGACACAAATTCTGACTGGTATGCATGGGCAAATAGTAAAAACAACGCATTAAATCATTATGTTTCCGGGGATAAACCAGAGAACGGAGTTGGATACTGGGATAAATTCAGGGAAGACCACGAAAATGCAAAAAATCTCGGTATGAATTCCGGTAGATTGGGAATTGAATGGTCCAGAATATTTCCCTGCTCTACAGAAAACATCGAGGCTGATGTGCTCATTGAGGATGGAACAGTAAAGCAGGTAAATATAGATAAGGAACTGCTTGAAAAAATGGACAAGATTGCAGATCAAAGGTCAATAGATCATTATTCAGAAATCTTCTCCGATTTCAAACAGAGGGAGAATTTTCTTATTCTAAATTTATATCACTGGACTTTACCTCTGTGGTTGCATAAACCCTCTGAATCAACCGGAAATGCTATGGGAAACTGCTTTGATAACAGAATTATCGTTGAATTCGCAAAATATGCCGCATTTGTAGCATGGAAATTCGATAAATACGCCGATAGATGGTGTACAATGAATGAGCCAAATATGGTTTATCAGGGATGTAGCCAGGATCGTTCCCTGAAACAGATTACGGCAAATAAGGAAAAATTTGCAACCGGGCATGCACGGGCCTATGATGCAATAAAAAGTGTGAGCAGTAAGCCTGTGGGTATTATATTTGCCAATGGGGATATCATGCCATTTAAGACTGAGGACGTTAAAACGGCTGAGCGTGCAAAATATATTAATAGGTACTCTTTTTTTGATTCAATTATTAATGGAAAATCCAAAGGTCTTTACTCTGACAGCAAGGATCATGACGATAGAACTGACTTAAAGAATAGAGTGGACTGGTTAGGTTTAAACTACTACAGCAGGGATGTTGTTAAAAGTGATAACAGTGACTATGGTTTTACCGTTGTGAAGGGATACGGGCATTACTGCCCGGATATGGAAAAATCTCTGGATGGTAACCCTGTCAGTGACACCGGCTGGGAAATATACCCGGAGGGAATATATAATATAATTCATGATTACTCAGAAAGATATCACATACCTATTACAATAACTGAGAATGGGATTGCAGATGAAAAAGATCGTTACAGGTCATATTATATATCCTCACATCTCGACAACATTGAAAGAGCAATAAATGATGGCTATAAGGTCGAGGGTTATCTCCACTGGGCTCTCACGGACAACTTCGAATGGGCATCCGGATTTTCTAAAAAATTTGGACTTTTTTCAGTTGACATGGATACCAAGAAAAGAACCATGAGGAAAAGTGCAATAACGCTGAAAAAAATTATTGAAACCGGGGAAATCAACAAAGTTCAATAAGCAAATTTAAATAATGTCAGAAATACTGAGCTCTTTATACTCTGGCATCATGCTTACATCCTTGAGAAGATGGCCTGTTAAAATTGAGGCTACAGTATCTGTAGAATCAATTACTCCCGATTTCCTCAACTTTAAAACACCTGCAAGTGCGGCAGCGGATGCCGGTTCACAGCCTATGCCGGACCGGTCGATTACCTTCTTTGCGTCCATTATCTGGTTATCTGTTACTTTTTCCACAATTCCATGGGTGAATTCCATTGATCTTCTGGCTTTCTTGTAGTTCACAGGATTTCCTATTTTAATAGCCGAGGCTATGGTTTCTGCTTTCACCGCTTCTATATGATCCTTATTTCCGTGCATGTAATCATAAAACGGTGATGCCCCTTCAGCCTGAATTGCCACAAGTTTCGGAACAGAATCTATTACTCCCAGAGACTTTAAATCCATCAATGCCTTACCGAAAGCCGAGGTATTGCCCAGATTCCCTGCAGGAAATGATATGAAATCAGGTTTTAATTTCTCCATAATTTCGTATATTATAGTTTTCTGCCCTTCGATCCTCCATGGATTAAGTGAGTTGAGCACGTAGAAATCATTGGTCTTATCAATGGTTTTCTTTACATCTGCCATGGCATTGTCAAAGTCGCCCTCTATATTAACTATATTTGCACCATAAGATACAGCCTGAAATAGTTTATTTGCAGACACGTTTTTTCCGGGTATCATTACATAGCTTTCTATTCCCGCAAGGGCACTGTAGCTTGCTGCAGCTGCGGATGTGTTTCCTGTAGATGCACAGAGTGTTTTATCGAATTTTAATCTCATGGCTTCAGAGACAGCAACAGTCATACCCCTATCCTTGAAAGAACCGGTAGGATTTTCCCCCTCGTGCTTCATGACTATATTATTTATTCCAGCATATTTTGAAACCCTTTTGCTTCTGTATATATTTGTATCACCCTCACCCCTTGTTATTATCTTCTCTTCTGGAATTGATGGATGAATCATATTCTTGTATTTCCACACACCTTTGAATTTTGTCGTCTCATATTTCATGTCATAATGGAAGACATCCAGTATGTTTCCGCATTTGTCGCATGTGTACTTATTCCTGTTTATGCTGAATTCTTCCCCGCAATCTGGGCATTTTAAAACGGAAAATGTCATTGAAAGGCTAATGGTAAGTAATATAAATTATTTGTGAATGCATTAATAAATTATTTCCAAAAATACATGTAATTCTGAAATAATATTGAATTGCAGTGTGCTAATGCAGGTTCAAATATTAATGTACCCTGCCTCTAAATTTGCAAACTTTTAATTATTTTTGATATATCCTGGCAGATGAATAATAAAGTCTATGGTGAGTCTGAGCGCAGGGGGCTTGCCGAAATATTGTCTTAAGCTCTTATCTGGGGTTCAATTCCAGTATTCGCAATATGGGCCGGCCTCCCATCTCCAGTATTCGTGTTTTTCAGGGTATTGATTTCAGAGATTCTTCTTGCCTTAATACTGAGAAAAGGACTAAAAAAGTCACTTATAAAAATACTGAACCCATATATTTTCATATCAGGCATACTTCTTGCTCTCAACTAGGTATTTCTATTTTACGCAGTCTTCCTGATACCGGTTTCTAAGGCAATAATATTTTACAAATCAATCTACCAGAAAGAAAGCCACTGAGCTTGCGATGTCTATCAATTCCAGGCAATCAGGAGATAATGCTTATAAATATTCATTCCATACTAATGGTATACATGGAGTATACTACCGCATATAAATTCAGAATATACCCGAATAAAACGCAAACAAAGACTATAGAGGATATGCTGTATTTATCCCATATATTATACAATGCCATGTTAGAAGAGAGAAAGATAGGATACCAGCTGAATAAGGATTATTATAAAAACCTAAAGGTCAACTATAACACACAGACCATCGAGTTATCAGAACTTAAGGAGGAATTTCCTGAATATAAAAATATATACTCACAGGTATTGCAAAATATAGCAGATAGACTGGATAAAGCATATGACAATTTCTTCAGCAGGGTAAGGGAGAAGAAGAAGGGAAAAAAGATAAAGGCGGGCTTTCCCAGATTCAAATCTAAGGATCATTACCGTTCAATAACATATACACAGTTCGGATTTAAGATAATAGACAGTACCCACGTATCCTTTTCCAAAATAGGAAAAATAAGGATGTTCCAGCACAGAAAAATAAATGGAAAAATAAAGCAGGCAACAATAAAGAAAGATAAAGCCAATCGATATTTTGTAACATTTATGGTGGAAGAGGTTAACAATAATATAAACTACTCTGAATTTCCATATAATCCAGTAGGAATAGATGTCGGCCTTCTCAAATTAATAGCAACAACAGATAACACGCCTGTAGACCCGCCTAAATACTTAAGAAAGTCAGAGAAGAAACTAAAAAGGGCACAAAGAAGTTTATCAAGAAAGCAGAAAGGATCTGAGAATAGAAGGGAAATGAGAGTTAAGGTAGCAAGAATAAGCATCCACATAGCCAACCAGAGAAATGATTTTTCACAGAAATTATCGAAAAAGCTTGTGAATAATCATAACTTCATAGCATATGAGGATCTTAAAATAGAGAATATGATGAAGAATCATAAGCTGGCAAAAAGCATAGCAGATGCTTCCTGGGGTGAGCTTATTAAAAACACAATGTACAAGGCTGAAAGAGCCGGTAAATACTGTGTAAAGGTAAACCCTAAGAATACATCTAAACAGTGCTCTAACTGTGGAAATATAATGGAGGAACAGACTCTTGATGACAGAGAATATAGCTGCAGTAACTGTGGCTTAACAATGGACAGGGATGACAATGCAGCAGTAAACGTACTACATGCAGGATTCAAGAAGATATTCAATACCTTTATTATAATAAAGCCCAAGAAGATCAGGCATAAGAAGAAAAAAATACCCACGGACTGTGGGGAATGTATGCCCGTGGAGGGGAAAACCTATACCAGCAATGGCAAGTTTTTTCTGCAGAAGCGGGAAGCTCCTATCTTTAGATAGGGGAGGATGTCACTATACAGGACCGGTAATAGCAATACTGCTTTCTCCGTTTATCAAGGAGAAAATAACCGGCAAAGGCTATGTTAATGTGGCTATAGCCATAACCGGGGTCATAATAATGTCCGCAGGTACTATTTCTGTGAATCCTCTGGGTATACTCATTGCGATAATGTCGGGTATAACCTACGGCATGCTTTCCATATTCAGCAAGGTTTCATCCGGAAATATTGACCCCATCGGCCTTGTATTTCTGCAATCTGTTATCTCGATGATAATACTATCGCCGTTTATGTTTTTACTTCCATTTCATTTTGATTACCGTATAATGGTAATAGTCATTATCTCCGGTGCGGTGCAAACTGTACTTGCCCTGTTTCTCTGGTATGATTCCATGAGATATATCAGTATACAGCTTGTCTCAATACTTACCTATCTCGACCCTGTATTTGCCATTGTTTTTGCCCTGATACTTTTGCATCAGGTTCCTGGCATATATACACTTGCCGGTGCCGTGCTGCTCATAGGTAGTGGTGTCTGGGCTGCATCTGGCACAATTAAAAGGAAACCTGTGATTACTGCAATTTCATGAAGTTATTATATTCTAAAATTAAAATAATTTATAAAAATCAAATCATTATGGTCTAATTTCCGTATTTTTCCTTTAATATTTTCATAAATTCATGCATCCACTGAGGATGGTCCGGCCATGCCCTGGCCGATACCAGATTTCCATCAATTACTGCAGCCCCATCTACAAAGGTCCCTCCTGCTATTTCAACGTCAGGTGCAAGTGCCGGATATGCGGCTGTTTTTCTTCCCTTTAGTACACCTGCAGCTGCCAGCCCCAGTGGCGCATGGCACAATTCAGCTACAGGCTCGTTTTTGTCAAAGAAATATTTGACTATCCGTATAAAGTCCTTATTATTCCTGATGTATTCCGGAGCCCTGCCGCCTGGAATTATTAATGCATTATACTCAGCCGGATTAACATCCTTAAATGCTATGTCTGCCTGTAGTTTATAGCCAAGTTTTTCTGTGTAGGTGTCAAAACCATCCTCAAAATCATGTACGACAAGCTGAATTTTCCGTTTTTCAGGTGCAGCGACATCCACTTCATATCCTTCCTCTTTCATCCTCTGTAGCGGATACATAACCTCTAAAGACTCTCCGGCATCTCCTGTCAGAATTAATACTCTAACCATGATTATTATAATCTGAAGATATATAAAGAATTTTCTGGTGGGTGAATTATAATAAATGCAGAAGGTTACGATTTCTGGTTATATGTCAATTGTTTATTTCAGGCATATGTTTGTACCCGCTTAAAATTAAACCGAATAAAATAATGACAGGAATAGAAAAAAGGAGGAATGTATATCGTAATCCCACCGAATAAACTATTAATCCTGCTACAGATGGAACAATAACGGCGACAAACATCATTAAAGCATAAAAATATGTATTTGCAACAGATATCTCATCCTCATTGAATGACCTTGATAATGCCGTCAATGATGTTGGAAATGTCAAACCATGCGGTATGCCCAGGAAACATATAATAATGAAATAAGCAATCAGGCTGTTTGAAAAATATATCATTATCAAACCTGTAATAGTTATAATTATTGCAACCGTAGTTGTGATATACAATTTTTTTGCAGGTCTGTATGTTAGAAACGACCGTGATAAAAATGATAATCCAAAAAAGCCTGCCAGTAATAATTCCACGAATGAATATGGAGCATTAAATTCTGTTCTAGCAAATATCCCACCGAAGGTTAAGATTAATACAAATGGTATATCGTAGGATACATTGTTGAAAACAGACAACCTAAAACCGGGATTTCTTGCAACATTCAATCTCCTTTTAGCTTTATTATTAGTCTCCTCAGGAAATCGTATTTTAAATGACAGTACTATAGCTATAATTCCCAGTGGAATAAAAAATATAAATAACTGATATAAATTAAAATGTAATAATATGCGTGATTCTATTAAAGGTCCTATGATAAGGCTTGCACTTAATGATAATGTATACAAAGTCAATGTTCTTTCTCTGGTTTTTTTGTCCTTTATTGTTCCAGCAGAACTCATTATGTTGGGCATTATAGAACCGAAGAAGAATCCTGATAATATTACCAGGATCCAGATACTATATTTATTTGAGAAATAGAATAATGGCTCAAGGGTAGAATAAATTATAATGGAAGAAATAAATAATTTCCTTCTTCTTCTGGGGCATAACCTTGAATTTATTAAAGCACTCATTATGCCTGAGCTTCCCACTGCAACGGCAGCAAGTATACCTATTTCAATACTGTTGAAACTCAAATAATATTTTGAAATTAAAGGTATTGTTGTAAGAATTAAATTATTATTTGCCCGCACAGAAAAAGTTAATGACATTAATAATATTATATATATAATTGTGGCGCTATTTTTGCTATTTAAAAATTTGAGCATTGCCACATCATTGATGGAAGATAAATAAAATTTTTTAAGAAACCCTATAAATTTGAAATAATAACGGACCCGCCGGGGTTTAAACTTTATACGGTTTAGAAAATTTAAATATTGTATACGTATAGTCACCTAATAAGCATGGGAAAGGATAGATACAGTTATCTTCTGAAGGATAAGGATTATAGCCCGTTGGAAGCATAGTGTTGATAGCGGTTCCAGGATAACCGGAGATGTATATCTCAGAAGGTTGGGATCATTCTGTGCCGAAATTGGAAAGACTCCCCAGGAACTGCTTAAGCTGAAGGATAAGGCAATGGCGGATCTAATAGACGATTACGTTATCAAGAGAGAGGAAAAAGGCAATGCAGGATCGTATATCAAGAGTACAGTAAAAGCGGTCAAGTCATGGCTTCTATCCAACGGGATCAAATTGCCCAGGCAGATAAAAGTGAAGGATGCCGACAAGTCACCTACATTATCTGATGAGAGGATACCTGATGTTGGATAGTGATTCTTAAACAAAACTCTTTCCATTTCATGAGACATTTATCCTCGACCTCCTATAATAATTGTGTTTTCTTCTTTTATAGCTGTCCTTAAGATTCTTTATAAATCCTCTGTAATACTCCCTGAAGCTGCTGTCATTATTCCATTTATCCAGGAACTGCATTGGTGAATAGTAATCTAATGTAGAATGTGGCCTTATATTGTT
>JAJZZW010000084.1 GCA_021797385.1 Thermoplasmata archaeon
ATCAAGCGCAGGCGCAGACTCCATAAAATTATCCAGTGATCGCTGCCTGCTGTATTTCAATGGATTGTCCTTGATAACGTCTATAATGCCGTTTCTGTTTTTCCGGCTTTTTTCTGTGGATAAATCTAAATCTATTGCGTTCTCAAACCCGGAAATGCCGTTTCTTCCATCATTGTATAGATTTCTATTACTGTTTTTCCAGTGGTATCTTCTTGCCAGGCGTGATTTTGAGTTCATGCCCTGGTTTATAATTGTATAATTTCCATTGTAATCCATTATTATGAACTGCATATAGAGGTTGAATCCATCCTGCAGGAGTTTTTCATCAACTTTCCCTATTACTTTTGCATCCTTTCTGATTCTTTCAATTTTACCGGAGGCTATATTGCCTTCCTTTTCAAGGGCATCAAACTCCTGCTTCAATGTTCCCATGTGCCTGCCCTTGCCACCAAGTATTTTTATGCTGTCACCCCTGTTTATATATTCCCTCAGGGCTCCAAGTGTTGCCGTGGTAGTCCCGCTGGAATTCCAGTCAAAGCCGATGGCCAGTGATAGTGAATGGAACCAGAACGGGTCTGCAAGCCTGTTGAGATAGAAATCATCTCCATAATTCTGTATTATTATATCGGAAATAATGCCACCGAGTTTAACCATTCTCTTATAGAGATACTCCGGAGGATGGCCGTAATGCAGGGGTAGAATAGAGGAACCATGGTTTTCCACGGTATGATATTTTCAGGACGTTATATATGTTTTTCTATGAAATGGTACAGAGTGACGAATCAAAGCAAGGCATAATCCCCTGTTATCTGGTCAAGCAGATCATCTTCGTCGGGGCCGATGCCTATACATGTGATTGTTCCCGGAATAATCTGAGTAAGGCCTGCGTCCATAATTGTTTCGCTGATTACTCCCTGAATTTTGCATTCTTCCTTGATTTTATATATTTCCTGAAGGCTGTCCACCTTCACAACAACCTTCTTCTGACCTGTAGCATACCATTCATTGAACATCTTCTTGTTTTTTTTCATGGAAATAAGGGTACATGCAACCGCAGCATGCGCTACCTGTGCAGCAATTTTCCCCTTCCCCATCGCGAGGTCTTTTCTTACAGCAATAACCATTTTTACCATGGGACATCCTTCATTTTAAATTTGTATGCAAGTATATTTACACCCCTGTGTATGGGCGGTGTTATAACTAGTATTACAATCACCGGTAATAAATCACCGTAAATGGACATGAAAAAATGCCTTGCGAATATAAAAACCATCAGAAATGATACCACAACAAAGGGCCACTGATCAAGTATTGATCCCTTTGCCCCGCGTTTCATGCCTATCCTTCTCTTTAAGAATGACCCTGTAATATCACCTAAAAGTGACCCGAAACTCATGGGTATGAGTACAAGAACTGCATCAAGGAGGTTCTTCCCGTAATCCGGATATGGTATATTCAGTAAATGTACAGCATAATATATTATGATCCCCGATAGAATCCCAATGAGGGACCCGCCGATAAATCCTGACCATGATTTCCCATCTCCCAGTATTCTTTTCCCCTTATACGTTCTGCCCCTGTCAATTACAAAATGGCCTCCGGTAATCACCGCTCCGGGATTTGCAATGAACGCAGGTGCAAAAAGTATTATCCCATATATTGTAAAAAGTATGATATTACCCATAAGTTTCAACTGCCTTCAGTACATCAGCCTTTGTAATTATTCCCTTCAGCTCAGCCCCGTCCAGTATTAAAACAGCGTTGGAATATTTTAAAAGTGGATATATCATTGATATGGGGCTATTTTTATCCAGCTGCGGCAGAACCTTGCCCATTACCTTTTTAACTGTTAAAAGTTTTAGTGACTCTATGCTTGTTCCCTTTATTAGCATATCATTGATGTCCGATTCAGTAATTGTTCCTATTATACGTTTATCCGATGTTACAACAGGCAGCTGTGAATAACCTTTTTCCCTCATTTTATTCAATGCGGATATTATTGAATCATTCATTTCACATGTATCTACATCCTTTGTCATGATAAATTCAGCCTTTATATCTATATCCTTTGCGCGGTTGCCAGATGTATTCAGGTATTCAAATATCTTCCTTACCTTGTCATATGCAGGGTTTATTTCTCCCTTTTCCAGCCGTGCAATATAGGACTGGCTTACTCCACTGATCCGTGCAAGTTCCTTCTGACTTATACCCAGTGATTTGCGCATTTTTCTTAATTCTTCAATACTAGGAAGCATTTAATTGATATAATTAATTACTATTAATAATTATTTAAGTTTATAATACTATTTCAGATAAATAATAATTTATAATCCTTGAAAATATCCTTATAATGTTCATAACCGTGGAGGGGATAGACGGATCGGGAAAGACCACATTGATAGACTCATTAAAATCAATATTCCCGGATTTTTATTATACAAAGGAGCCAACGGATGGTTTTCAATTCGGCGATCTGAAAAAACTTTCCAGCCCGGAAAATTCATTTTATAATTTCTTTCTTTTTACCTATGACAGGCTGAATCACCAGAGGGACCTGAAAAGTAATAAAAAAATAATATGTGACCGTTATCTTGCCTCCTCCATAGCCTATGAGGGCCCCATGATTGAGAAATTATTCGGAAGCAGGAAAGAAACCATTGAGTGGATGGTCAACGTGTCGAAGATGATGATTTCCCCGGATATCATTATTTATCTGGATGTTGATATAGACAAAGCAATGGAACGGATAAAGGCAAGCAGGAAAAACCTTAATTTCAGGGGTAAACAGCTATCCATGCTGGAAGAGAGAAACGGGCTCATAGGCATAAAGGGATATTATGATTATTTTCTGGGCAATATATCAGAGTTTATTGAAACAACTGTTGATCTAAGGAAAGTAGATGCCAATAAATCCGCATCATATGTTCTTGATGAGGTGCATAAAATAATAGAATCGGTCTGATCATGCCGTAGTGACAATTATTTCATCGCCAAGTACCATTATTGTATGTTCCGACTGTGCAATCATTGCCTTGTTATGTTCCTTTAATACGGCAAATCCTGATATATATTTACTCGACATCTTCTTTCTCAAATATTCCTGATCATCTTTCATTATCTTTGATACCCATCTTTCCGCGAATGGTGCTGTATTGAAGTTTTTATAAAGAATCTCCTCCTTTTCCTGCTTTCTTGGCTGGTCAATAATATAGATATTGCCCAGCTGCCCGCTGTGAATCATCCCTATTCCTGTACTTGCAAATGGCTCTATTGCTATTACCTTGTCAGTTTGTATTGTTTCGCCGTTACCGTCATCATAGTTAGGTATGAAAATTTCAGAATGCAGATCGTAGCGGTTAATTCCATGCCCGCCCAGATTTTTGATAGGTTTGAAACCGTGTGAAGTGATAACGTTGCCTATTTCCTCTCCGATTCTGTAAATGCTTATCTTGGGCCTGAGTACTTTTATGGCGGCATTGAGTGCTTCCCTGGTTGCATCTATCAGGTCACTGTAGTTTCCGGTATTTCCCACCTCCACAGTGGCTGCATTATCAGACATGTAACCATCTACCATGGCACCCAGGTCGACCTTTACGAGGTCCCCTGTGTGGAATTTCTTCTTATCGCCTTCAAATGGAGTGTAATGTGCAGCTTCATTGTTAATGGATAAATTTACCGGAAATGATGGAAGTGCTCCCCTGTCCCTTATGTACTGCTCTGCCTTCTCGGCAACATCGTAAAACAGGGCTCCTGGTTCTACCAGTGTTTTGGCGTATTCCAGTGCGTCTCTTCCAATTTTTCCAGCAAGAAGATATTTTTCTTTTACATCTGTTTCCATGAATATCTTACATTTATTTCTTCATTTAGCATTAACTTAACTTAATAATAAAAAACTTATAGTTTCCCGGCGTTGAACTGTTCATCTGTCAGGGGAACTTCATTCTCATTCCATTTATTATAAAGTGTGCCGAGAAGATAACCGAATATCAGAAGGGCTATTATGTCCAGTCCTATAGACGTTAAATAATAAAGCAAACCATAAGAGCTTATATCCAGAGAACCTAAAAGAACATCGAAGAGTATCCAGAGTATCAATCCGAACATCTCGCCTTTTATTATCATGTTTTTGCCCGGCAGTTTTCCATGCACATAAGCGAATATGATACCTAGAATCAGCCCGGCTATCAGGCCACCTATTATTGCCTCTGCAACAACTCCATCAATTTCCAGTGAATATAGTTCTGCAGCGGTAATGTGGATGCTGGGATTCAGGGCTGATTCCGTGGCGGCTTCCTTTGCGAGGAACTTCATTACATCAGCTTTATAAATAGTCAGCGTTGCATATCCGAAAATACCTGAAAAAATTCCATAAACGAGACCCGCAACAAGTCCTGCCTTTGCACCTGTACCAACTTTTCCCATAAAAAATAATGTTATGAACGTATTTAAAGTTTGTTCTATTTAAACTATAACAAACCTTAATAACCTTTTAGCAGCAGAGATAAAATTATTTTAACCATGCTGTAAATATACATTCTATGGATATGTCAAGGTATGCCAGGCAGATCGCCCTGAAACAAATTGGTAAGGATAACCAGGAAAAATTGCTTACAAAATCTGTGCTGATAGTGGGCCTGGGCGGTACCGGCAGCGCTGCGGCAGAAATGTTTTCTAGGCTTGGGGTAAAGCAATTAATTTTGATAGACAGGGATAAAATAGAAATAACAAATCTGAACCGGCAGATTCTTTATGGCATGGAAGATTTGAAGAAATACAAGGCTGAAACAGCTGCAGGCAAGGTAAGAGAGATCAATCCGGATATAAAGGTTGAATTTTATAATAAAGCATTCGATGCGGACATGGCATACCTGGTAAATACTGTGGATCTTGTTTTTGATGGAACCGATAACATGACCACCAGATTTATAATAAACGATGCCTGCGATAAATATGGCATACCGTGGGTGTTTACCTCTGCTATAGAAACATATGGAGAATTCAAGGCAGTAATTCCAGGTAAAACTTCGTGCTATGCCTGCTTCAATACTGAACCGGCTGAACTTCCCTCCTGTGCCACTTCAGGCGTACTCAGCACAGTTCCTGCAATGATTGCTTTGTATGGAGTCAATACTGCAATTAAAATACTTCTCGATTACGAAAATGACGGCAGCATTTATTTTATTGATGGTTTTAACTTCGAAATAAACAGGATAGGCATAGAAAAAAATATCAATTGCAGATGCTGCCATGATAAAAATTACAGGTACCTTAACAGGGAATATTCGGGAATAGGAAAGTCACTTTTATTATAGTATGGCAATTTTTACTATCTCACTGATTACCACTATTATGAAGACTGCCCCGAGGAACCGGTAGATGAATTTTTGATCCAGTTTATGTGCCAGCACCGAGAAATAATAACCGGAAACAAGGGCTACCAGGCCTATTACCAGTGCTGCAAAAAAATCTATATGCCCTATTCTGAAATAACCAACAGAACCGCTTAAGGCGGAAAGGAACATCGCAAGGGTAGCTGTCCCTACCATATTCTGTGCCTTCATAGAAAACAGGAGTATGATAACCAGAATGAACATTATTCCCCCACTGGTACCTATTATTCCGGTCAGGGTTCCTATGGGTATGCTCAGCAAAAAACCCAGTAAAAGTGCAAGGGGCCTTTTGATGTTTATTTTCCTTATGCCTTTTTCTTCCGTCCTGAAAGACTTTCTGATTACATAAAAACTCATATACGCCGCCATGGCAGTAAATGCGATTTCCAGTGGAAGTACAGGTACTATGTGGGCAACAAATGCACCGAACTGGGCGCCTATTATTGCACCCATCCCGAGGATCAACCCGATTCCAATATCCAGCGTTTTCTTTTTTAAATAAACATAAATAACGATGGTTGTTGTAATAACATCAACCAGCAGGCTGGTTCCTATGGATGTTTTGAAATCAATGCCCATATATGAAAGCACCGGAACAACAACGAGAACCCCGCTGCTTCCGGTAATTCCGGTGAGCCCTCCAACTGCAATTCCGACAATCAGGAGTATTATTAAAAGCAAGTACATAGAGGATGATTAAAGCATGGCTCAAATAGTGTACTAAAATTGATAACATCTTTATATTCATTCATGTGGCATTCCTCATGCCTGCACATGATGCTTTAATGTAATATGACTAAATTTAATATGGCATAGATCATTTCATCTGGTGGGAACTGATAAAAAGTATATAATCGATACATCAGCAATACTTTCCGGTAAAATCAATATTTCCCAGCCCGATTATATTTATGCAGATTCCGTTATAGAGGAAATCAAAACCGGTTCCCTGGAAAAAATTCTAGACTCGGCAAATATTGATATCCGGAACCCGGACCGGAAATATGTGAATATGGCTTCAGAAGCCGCCATGAAAACAGGAGATTACAGTGTACTGAGTAAAACAGATATTGATGTACTTGCACTGGGAATAGAATATAACGGCATTATAATTACAGATGATTATGCCATTCAGAACGTTGCCATGTATTGTGGCGTAGAATATGCAGGAAGTGGCATAGATCCTATAAAGAAGAATATAGTATGGAAATACAGGTGCTCTGGTTGCCACAGGATATATGATAAATACATGGAGATATGCCCGATCTGTGGCCACACAGTAAAGCGTTACTCAAGAAAATAACCTATCTCCTGTGCAACTCATAATCAAGAATATCTATAATTTCCCTTACCTTTTCCTTATACCTCGAAAGATTGTCATATAAATTGACAACAACCGGCATCCACTCAATTAGATTTTCCGGCGGCATCAGTGTAATTTCATAATTGCTTTTGAATTCTTTCACAATTTTTCCAGAAGGTTCATAAAGCACCCTGAACTGTTTATAAACATCGCTGTAGAAATTGAATGGTTCGTATACGGCAGGCTGGATAATGAACAGATGCTCAAAGTATTTTCTGGATATTTCAACATGGGCAAATATTTTGCTGTATTTCTTGCCATTGTTGAAAAGCCTTAAATGAAGCTCCCATGGAAATGACATCTCTTTTGCAAGACTGAATACCTCACCCTTGAAAAAACTTGGTGTTGCGTCATGGAACCCATTTTTTATCAGTGCAACCGCCACATTATCTGTATACTGTGCTGGATATAAAAGTGAAAATAATGATTCGTCAGTAATCTTATCCTTATCCACTGTAACTCTGGCTCCATTTTCAAGTATGATTTCCTTTGGGAATTTTACAGTTATGTTGTGGACCTCCATTATACCTTATATATTAGGGGTAAATTATATTTTTCTTCTGTTTTCCAGATATTCAGCGTTTCATGTAGTCATATAATTTCTCAATGAATTCATGCGAATCCATAATTATTCCCATATCAGAATGGTTGAATATAGCTGCGCCGGGATTGTTATTTATGGCTATTACCTTTCCGGCATACCTTATTCCGACAACGTGATTATCGGAACCGGAGATTCCTATAGCAATATAAAGGCCCGGGGATATGGATACACCGGTCAGCCCTATCTGGAATTGCCTGGGAATTCTACCTGCATCCACCACCCTCCTGGTCGCACCCACCGATGCTTTGAGTTTATCAGCAATAGCATAAATTGTCTTTATATCATCTGCCCCGACTCCTGTACCGATACCGAAGATGATGTGTGTATCCAGCGGCCGCAGTTTACTGTCCAGGGGAATCTTTTCCAGGAGTCTGTAACTGGATGCGGTATTTGATCTGACTTTCAATGTTTCAAAGGACCTGCTGATATACTTCACCGGAAACATACCTTTTCTGACCGTGGCTGCATCCGGATCGGTTTTAGATTGTATCACTGCGATTATTCCGCCTCCGAATGAGGGCTTATATTGTATCATCTTTCCGTCTTCCAGTTTTATATCAACACAATCAGCGGTCAGCCCCAGACCCAGGGAGGCGGCAATAAAGGACATTATGTCACGGCCATTTAAATTTGATGGGGCGAGTACATGTTTTACGGGATTTTCATTTATATATTTAACGACATATTT
>JAJZZW010000085.1 GCA_021797385.1 Thermoplasmata archaeon
TATGGATGCCTTCCAGGAGGAATCTGAAAAAGGTATCACTATTCCCCTAGTACCCAGTATAGATATTCCACCCATAATACCGAGTTTTGGATTGCATGTTTTTTTAGCAATTTCGCATCCACCCGGGGCAGATATTATAACTTTAACCCCGGTTGATAAATTAAACTGTTCTATAATTTCATTTACCGTAGTCCTGATCATTTTGAGCGGAACTGGATTTATTGCCGGGTGGCCTGGTTTTATGGGCAACCCCTCCTTTGTGACTGTACCGATACCCTCACCACCATCAATGACTATTTCTGGCTCTCCGATCAGTTCCACTCTTGAATAGATATAAAGCCCGGTAGTAACATCCGGATCATCACCCCCATCCTTCTTTATTGCAGCTGAACAGTATTCCTTTGTTATTGTTTGATGCTCTACATGAAATTCGGCTGTTTTTTTAACCGGTAAACGTATCTCAACTTCATTCACAACCTTGCCTGTAAGAAGCATCAAAAGAGCTGCTTTTGTTGCAGCCGTAGCACATGCACCTGTTGTGTAGCCGTATCTTAAATCTGTTCTGTCAGGATTTTCAATATACATTTCCATAAGCTTCCATAGCATTGAAAATTGCAGCTGCTACTGCTGAACCACCCTTCCTGCTGAGGTTTGTAATGAAATTGCCCTTGAATGAAAGTAGTTTAGACTTGGATTCAAGTGCAGATACAAAGCCAACCGGTACCCCAATAATAAGCTCAGGCATGCATAAACCCTCCTCAACACCCTCAAGCAGTGAGTAAAGAGCAGTGGGAGCATCACCTATAAGATATATAGCATCGGGATATTTTCTGCAGGCTTTCTTCATTGCCACATAAGATCTGGACCTATCCGTATTTCTTGCTTCTGTGATTACATCAGGATCATTTATAAGACATTCCCTGTTTTTATGCCTTGGAATTCCTGCGTATACCATATTGATATCAGTTATTACCTTTCCACCACTTTCCATATATTCTATCGCCTTATCAAAAAATCTAGAGAAAACCAGTGACCTACCGAGTTCGAAATCTGCAGTAGCATGTACAACCCTGATTATGATATCAGATTTTAAGGAATTATCAAGATTCATTTCTTCCCTAATATAAGCAAAGCTCCGCATATAAATCTCCGCCGGACTCATGCCACCTGACATACCTATTTTATTCTTATTTCGTTTAAAATCTTTTTCATTTCTGCTTCATTGTGCGCAACTCTATTCCATGGAAAATGTTTCCTGGATATAATGATGACATTAATTCCAAATGATAATGCCGCCTTTATCTTAGGATCAGAATTAAATCCACTATCCTTGGTTATAAGTGTGTCAATATTATAATACTCCATTATAGCCCTGTTGATTTTTTCATCGAAAGTGCCTTCCATTGCGATAATATGATCCTTTTTGATGCCCAAGTTAAGTAACAATTTAATATTTTCCGGATCCGGTATGATCCGGATAATAGTGTTTCTGCTCTGTATAATGTCTCTGAACAGTTCTATATGTTTTATTCCCGTCGTAACAAATATATTCTTTCCATCCAGGGCTTTTCTTTCCGCAGCTTCATAACTATCTACATAATATATTCTTTCATCCTGTATTGCTGTACTTTCCCTTTCATATCTGATCAGGGGAATGCCCGTATCTGCTCCAACTCTGATGCAGGTCTCATGTAAGGAATTGGCATATGGATGGGTTGCATCTATTAAAGCTTCAATGGGGTATTCTCTGCATATCGCCATAATGGATTTATAATCTAATTTTCCCATCATGCTCTTTATTTTCTCCTTTTCTAGTTTTAAAACTCCATCTTCCGTCGTTGCAGTCGCAATAATATCATACCCGGCATTAGAAAGGTCCAGTGCGAGCTTTCTGGAATCAGAGGTGCCATCAAAAAGTATTATCATTTTAATAATCCTATTTTTTATTTTCTCTCAATTCCTTCTGGAACTTTTCAATATCCTTTACTTTCACTTCCAGTACAAAGGCACCCACATAATTGCAATCATCGCATTTATAAACTGGCCCGGCAATTCCACCGGCAACCCAGTTGATTTTGAGTGATCCGCACTGGGGACAGATTTTTACGGTTCTGTAATTATCCATATATAATCACATATAAAAACTATATTTAATTATTTTCAGGAAACATATAATGTTATCATAGCAAGTATTTAATTTTATAATGGATATATACACATGGATTATAATAATATAGAAGTAGTGGAAGAAGATGGCACATGCATTATTTATTTTAAAAGAGAAAAACATATGAATACAGTAACGGAGGAGATGGTTGATGAAATTATCCATGCAATGAATAATGTGAGCAACAATTGCAGATCGGTTATCATCGGAGGCAGGGGGAATTTTTCTGCCGGGGCGGATGTAAGCCAATTCCAGGATATTGATACAGCCGGTGCATATAATTTCCATTTAAAACTTAACGAACTTGCCTTATTCTTTAGGAATTACAGGAAACCGGTAATTTCGTTTCTAAATGGCTATGTGCTCGGTGGTGGCCTGGAACTTTCTCTTTCCACTGATATAAGAATATGTTCTGAAAACGCTATACTGGGGCAGCCGGAAATTAATTTAGGTATCAATGCGGGAGCAGGGGGCAATGTAATACTTCCATCTGTTGTAGGTCGTAACAGGGCACTGTATATGATACTTACCGGGGAAAAGCTCTCTGCTGCACAGGCATATGATTTCGGGTTAGTAGATCTTCTATCAGATAATCCTGAAATGGAAGCAAAAAGAATAGCAGCATTGATTAACGGCATGCCGGTGGATACAGTAACTATAGCGAAACGTACTGTAAACAACAGCACGGACAACAATTTGAATATGAAACTTGATTATGAGGCAGCATTATTCGGAATACTGCAATCCGGGAATAATACAAAGGAAAGAATAAATAAATTTATGAATAAAAAAAAGAAAAAATAAGTTTTATTCTTCTATTTCTATAAACCCCGCCTCTTCCCTTAAATTATACGTCTTCAATGTATATTTTTCCATGGGAAGCTGGGGCGCTATGAATGGTGGCTTTATCATTTTGCCTGAATCCAGCTCAAATTCTGCATTATGGCATGGGCATATTACATGCTTTCCATCTTCTGCCACGTTTCCAAGTATACACTTCAGATGTGAGCATATTCCGTTAATGCCGTATAACTTTCCATCCTGCTTTGTTATAAAAACTACTTCACCTTTTCCCAGGTCAATAGAAACATGATTGCCCGAATTTTCTAGTGCTTTCATGCCCAATATTTTTCTCCATGACATAATATTGTATTCTACCATTCAATTTATATCTTTTTGATAAACATATTTTAAAAGAGTAATATAAAAATGAATCTCTTAAAAATCGCCCTGTAATAAAATCTTTATAGTCTATATATATTAATATTTATGTTCATTAAGGATAAAAGTAGGTATGGATTCGAGGATACTGTTAGAATTATTAAGAACTTTCTGAAGGAAAAAAATTTTGAAATATTTGCCGAAATAGATCACAGAAAGAATGCAATAAAAGCCGGTCTGGATATGCAGAATGAAACTGTACTCATATTCGGTTCCCCTATAGCAGGGACACATCTTATGGAAGAAAATCCTGAAATCGGTATTGAGCTGCCCGCTAAACTGCTTATATACTCAACAAATGACGATGTTTACCTTTTTTATAGAAATCCAGAAGAACTTATAGACACATTCAAGATCATGGAATATAGGGATGTATTAAAAAAACTCAAATCACTCTTTGATAACATTATCAATGCCGTTTCATAAAAATATTTATCCATGAAAAACCGTATCAAATTCGTTAAAGATAATTTAAATTCAACTTTTCCCCGGTTTAACGGATATTAATCACGTTTCATAATTTCCTGACCCACGGGGAATTCTCAGCCCGGCCCCTGATCAGATGGTCACTGCAATGTGACTCGCAATATGCTGTATCTGAAGCCCATTGAAGGCCAGGTAGCTTTTAGTCTTACGTCGTCATATATATTCATAAATCGTATATACTAATAATAAGACATATGATAATTGATGCATTGTTTTTAAATCTTTCATTGTTGCCTGTACAGGTGAATTTATAATAAAAGTTTAAATTAATTCCAGTGTGAGTGTATGACCGCCCCCACCCCCATGGCATATAGTAGCAAGTCCAGTTTTCATATTCCTGCTCTGAAGGGCGTTGATCAGCGTTACTATTATCCTTGAACCGCTGTTGCCCAGTGGATGTCCGATAGCTATTGCACCACCATTCACATTGAACCTATCCTTATCTACTCCCAGCTGATCCCTAACTATAAGAGAGGCCACTGAAAAAGCTTCGTTATGTTCAACAAGGTCATAATAGTCTATTTTCTTATGCTGTTTTTCCAGTAATTTTCTTGTTGCCGGGATTGGTGCCTCAACAAAATCCCTTGTATCCAGGGACGCAGAGCTGAATCCCGTAATTTTAGCTATTGGCTTCAAGCCGTATTCCTTTAAGCCTTTCCCGGATGATAGAAGAAGGGCAGATGCGCCGTCGGACAACTGTGATGAATTTCCAGCCGTAAGTATGCCGTTTCTGTCAAATGCAGAATTAAGTTTTGCTAGGTCCTCAATTGAAGTTTTTCTCATCCCCTCATCCTTTGCAAGATTGTCCAGTTTTACAATTTCTTTTGCGAATTCTCCAGATTCAGTAGCCCTGATTGCCCTGTTCTGGCTTTCCACAGAAAACTCATCGGCCTGTTCCCTTGTCAGGCCATATTTTCTTGCAGAATGCTCGGCTGATACTCCCATATGCTCACCGTACAGGGCATCTACCAGGCCATCATTCAGCATTGAATCTTCAATCTTCAGGTTTTTATAAAGCAGCTGTTTTGGCCCCCATCTGAATTCTGATGGCAATATCAGTGGAGAATTGCTCATATTTTCAAAACCACCTGAAACAATTATGTCATGTTCTCCCAGCATAATCTCTCTGGCAGCATTTTCCGTGGCAAGCATTCCTGATGCACATACCACATTTACGGTATTCTTTGTTACTTCAGGTTTGAGTCCGGCATAAAATGCGGCCTGACCGGCAGGATTCTGTCCCACATTGGCCTGTATTACATTTCCCATTATTACCTCTTCAATTAGATCCTTATCAATTCCGGAGTCTTTTATAACAGCTTTGATTGCTGCGGCACCGAGATCGGTTGCCTTTGTTTTTGAAAGTGATTTTCCGAACTTCCCAATGGGTGTACGTTTTGCCGAAACAATGTATACGTCTTCCATATGATCAGTATAGCCTATCTCTTTATTTATTTTATTATCGACCATGAACGTCAAATAATGAATAATAATATATATAACGCTAGAATGATAAAAATATTATCAGCTTTGGTTTTTGATGCAATAAATCACGTGAACACCGAATCGAATAGGAAAATTTAATAATAACTGAATTATCTTAACCGGATGGTAGATCAAAATAATGAAGATTCTGAGAATGAAATAAATCCGGAAACAGATAATAATATGGAATCGAAAGCTGAAGCAAGTCAACAGCAGGCAACAACCAAAAAAGAAATTAAAAGCAAATCCAACATCAAACTTTATATTGAAATAGCAGTAATTCTTGTCGGCATTATCCTTATAGCTGTGGCTTCTATACAGGTTAAGGGTATAGCTCATGTAAAATGGAATGATTTTACTGAAATTGCGTTGCCATTGAGTATCATTTTGATTGCTTCACCCGCAGTTTTATATTTCAAGAAGCTAAGAGAGATGAAACCTGCGATAGCCGTAGTAATTATCATGCTGGTTGGTATCTTAATATTATATATACTCTTAGTACCTTATAAAATGTTTACAGTACACTTCGGACTTCTCGGAGATGTAATTGTAGAATACTTAATAGGAATATTCCTGCTGATTTTTATGGTATCCCATATGACAAAGGTACATTTACTGAAAAACAACAAATCATAAAAGAGACAGTAGAAATTTTTCTGCCTCTTCTATAGCTATTTCTACTGCTCTTTCTGGGTCTTTCTCAAATATTATTTTTCCATCGCTTTCCTTTCTTCTTATATGTAGTTCGTCTATTGAAATTACTGATTTTCCCTCGGTTAGGGCAAATGCCGCCTCAGAGGTGGTTCCCGAATATCCATCTATGGCTATCAAAGCATCTGATGCCCTGACAATCAAAAAGTTCCTCAAATATCCGATACCAGTAGGAATAGCAAGTGATAAATATTTATTGCCATTCATTCTGTTACCGTCTGGGAGTATTCCTATCACCATTCCGCCTCCATCATGTACTCCCCTTGAAACACACTCCATAATACCGGAACCACCGCCACAGAAAACTGCACAATTTCTGGAAGATAAATACTTCCCCAGAGTATAGGCAATGTCACAATGTGTTTTGTCTGTTATACTACCACCGATTACACCGATATTATAATTATACATTATTATAACAGTTATTCCTTATATTTAATCATTTAATTTTAGAAATGTATAATGTAAGGTCCCTGATTGATTTCACATAGGCTATTTCTCCTTTGGCAAATGTTTCCTGTGGATCATCTGGCACAGCTCTCCATAACTGTGAGTCAATGGCGATTTCATATGAGTTATTTTTGAGAATACTTTTTATTTCACCGGTTTTTCCTATTATAGAATCCTTACCGGTTGCAGGTTTCCTTCTAAAGGGATGCCTAAGCCAGAACCTGGCAAACCATGCTCCAATAAAAAACGACACAAACGTATCGAGCGCATATCCTATTATTATTATCTGGCTCATAAAAATGCAATGCAATCTTGATATATTAAATTTCATAATGACATCCTATCCAGACTAACGTATGGAGATCCACGTTTCTCCGGTTAAATTTTTATTGCTGTATTCTATGGATTGATTATAGCCATTAAAAAAAATATTTTATATTTCGATTATATTTTACTCTCATGGACAAGTACCCGTTGAATAAATATTACGGTGTTGATAATATCCTCCTTCCGGATGAGAAAATTTTAGCTCAATATACATTAATTTATTTAACTGATAGAAGAATAATTTTTTCAAATTTATTCCATAAAGATTATGAATCATTCAATTACAGTGATATTGGAAGTATTCAGGAGGGCATTTCACGAATTGTATATATTGAATTTTTATTGGGAATAGCATATATATCCTGCTCCCTATTTTTTATGTTTTATCTGAACAATTTCCATTCCATTAATTTAATATTGTTTTTGCCACTGGGTATTTATTTTATTGCATTTGCAATTATTATCAAACAGCAAAAACTAATTATTATAAAATATGGAAATAGAACTCTTAGACTAAAAGTCGCAGATAGAAATAATGCAATTCAAATGCTTAACCATCTGAGAGATCAGGTTTGTAACTAATAATATGCATCTTTCTTTTATGGTATTTCAATGGAAATGTATTTTAAAGTGTGCCACATTTGATACCATGTCCGGAAAAAATATCCTTTTAGCTGGTACAGGAGAACTCGGGAAGGCACTTGCCTATGACCTTCTGTTAGCCGGGAACAGAATTCTAATTAATTCACGTAACAATGAAAAACTGGAAAAAATTGTCTCAGAATATTCAGTTTACGGAAATATACAATATGTTGCGAGGGAATTAAAAGATGAACAGAGCTGTAATGACTTAGTAGAAGAATCACTGGATAAATTAAAATCCATAGATTCCATGGTAGTAATGGTTGGTGGATTTGTGGAAGATACTATAGAAAATCTAGACGGCCTGGGGCCTATGATTCTTAATCATTTGCAGATTCCTCTATACCTCGCAAAACACGCAATAAAGCATATGGGTTACGGTTCTTCAATAATCTTTGTGAGTAATTCATCAAGCTCGGTAAAAAATAAACCAAATTTGCTTTCGTATTCAATATC